>DATEPR010000276.1:0-6238 GCA_035273045.1 Pseudonocardiaceae bacterium
CTGCCGTCCGCCGACCAGCCGCCGCCGTGGTTCACGAAGAAGTCGGCCTGCGCCGCGCCGCTGGACCTGTCGGGCAGCGCGAAGTGGTAGGCGCCGCGGAACAGTCCCGCGGCGCGGGAGCCGGCGGCGTTGCGGCTGAACTGGCCGTCGACGAAGGTCGTGCCCTCGGTGGCCTTCAGGTAGGCGAAGGTCGCGCCCTCGGCCGCGACCGCCCGCCAGTTCACCGTGCCCTGGTGGTGGCTGACGTCGAGGCCCGGCATCGTCGCCCCCGGCCGCGGCGGCAGCACCGGCGGGGACTGCTTGCCCTCGTGCGCGGTGATCGTGGAGCCCAGGAAGTCGTCGTTCGGGTGCGTCACCGGCGCCGACACCAGCTTCACGTGCTGCGCCGGGCGCGTGAGCGCCGGCGGCGGGACCACCGGATGGGCGGTCGGTCTCGGCGGACTGCCGGCCGGCTGCCGCTCCGGGGCGCCGGATGCCAGCGGTGCGGTGTGGGTCACCACCGGTTGGTGGTGCCGCGGGGCGGTGACGTGTGCCGCGTCCGCCGCGCCGACGCTCGCCACGGCCAGGACGAGAACCGCACGCAGCACCGCGCTGAGCCGTCGCCGCCGGTCACGCTGGTAGGACCTGTGCACGCATGCCTCCCGGGACGTTGGGGCCTGGAACAGTGTGCGGCCCAGACCGGCAAAACGGGCAACCATGAGGCGAACCTGCGTGACCCGAAATGAGTGGCGTGCCGGCGAACCAGCTGGTTCACAGGTCGGCGCGGGGCGCCCGCAGCAGCAGCAGGGACCGGCCCTGGAGCGTCACCGCCGAACCGGCGGCCAGCGTGCCCGCCTCCGC
This sequence comes from Pseudonocardiaceae bacterium, assembly GCA_035273045.1. Lineage (GTDB taxonomy): Bacteria > Actinomycetota > Actinomycetes > Mycobacteriales > Pseudonocardiaceae > DATEPR01. Next base: position 841 of record DATEPR010000276.1, read on the forward strand.
CGGTGAGCCGTCCGCCGTCGTCGTGTCCACCAGCGGCTCGAACGTGGGGCCGTACTGGCTGCCCGGCAGCACGAACCGGACCGGCTCCGTCCCGGCGTGCAGCAACAGCAGCCACGAGTGGTCGGCCACCAGTTCGCCGTCCCGGGTCCTGGACTGGCTGTTCGAACCGTCGATCCACATGCCGAGCGTGCGCCGCCGGTCGTCGAACCAGTCGGTCTCCGACATCTCCCCGCCCTCCGGTCGCAGCCAGATCAGGTCGGGCACGCCGGTCGGCGTCGTGCGGCCCTCGAAGAACAGCGGCTGCCGCAGCGCCGGGCTGTCCGCGCGCACGTGCACCAGCCGGCGGGAGAACGCCAGCAGCGCCTCGGCGTCCGGCGTCGGGTTCCAGTTCAGCCAGGACAGCTCGTTGTCCTGGCAGTAGGCGTTGTTGTTGCCGTGCTGCGTCCGCCACATCTCGTCGCCGGCGACCAGCATCGGCGTGCCCGTCGACAACAGCAGTGTGGCCAGGAAGTTGCGCACCTGCCTGGTCCGCAGGGCGCGGATCACGGGGTCGTGGGTGTCGCCCTCGACGCCGTGGTTGTCCGAGCGGTTGTCGTCGGTGCCGTCCCGGTTCTCCTCGCCGTTGGCGTCGTTGTGCTTGTGGCTGTAGGAAACCAGGTCGCGCAGGGTGAAACCGTCGTGCGCGGTGACGAAGTTGATCGACTGCCACGGGCGGCGCAGGTCGTCGGCGTACAGGTCGGACGAGCCGGACAGCCGGTACGCCAGGTCCCGCACGCCGGTCCTGCCCCGCCAGAAGTCCCGCACCGTGTCCCGGTACCGGCCGTTCCACTCCGCCCACTGCGCGCCGAACTCGCCCACCCGGTAGCCGTCACCGGTGGCGTCCCACGGTTCGGCGATCAGTTTGCACTTGGACAGCAAGGGATCGGCGGTGATCGCGGTGAGCATCGTCGAGTCGCGGTCGAAGATCCGGCCACCCGGCCGGCCCAGCGTGCTGGCCAGGTCGAACCGGAACCCGTCCACGCCCAGCTCGGTCACCCAGTAGCGCAGCGAATCGGTGACCAGCCGCACCACCGTGGGCGATCCGGCGTCCAGCGTGTTGCCGCAGCCGGTGATGTCGACCACCCGGCCGCCGGCGCGGTGCAGGTAGTACGCGGGCGCGTCCAGGCCGCGGAAGCTGAGCGTCGGACCCTCCGGTCCGCCCTCGCACGTGTGGTTGTAGACGACGTCGACGATGACCTCGATCTTCGCCGCGTGCAGCGCGGCCACCATGGTGCGGAACTCCTCGATCTCCCGGCCCGGTTCGCTCGCGTAGCCGGCGTGCGGGGCGAAGTAGCCCAGCGGCGAGTAGCCCCAGTAGTTGTGCCGGCCGGCGCGCAGCAGCGGCGGTTCGTCGCCGAACGACTGCACCGGCAGCAGTTCCACCGTGGTGATGCCCAACCGGACCAGGTGCTCGATCACCGCCGGATGGGCCATGCCGAGATACGTGCCGCGCAGGCTGCGCGGCAGTTCCGGGTGCCGCTGCGTGAAACCCTTCACGTGCAGCTCGTAGATCACCGTCTCCTCGAACGGCACCTCGGGCCGGATGCCGGTGTCCGGGCCGCCGCGCGAACTCACCACGGACAGCGGCACGCTGCCCAGCGAGTCGACCGGCGACGCCGGGCCGCGCATGGGATCACCGACGTAGCCCAGCGCGGGCGCCAGGTTGGCGAGGCTGCCGGAGATCCGGGTGGCGTACGGGTCGATCAGCAGCTTCGCCGGGTTGCACCGCAGCCCCCGGCCGGGGTCGTACGGGCCGTGCACCCGGAAGCCGTACCGCTGGCCGGTCGTGACGCCGGGCACCAGGCCGTGCCACACACCAAAGGTGCGCTCGGTGAGCTCAACCCTGCGTTCGGCGCCCTCCTCACCGATCAGGCACACCTCGACGGCGTCGGCGACGACGGACGCCACCGCGAACCGCACGCCGCCGGCCTCGGGGTGGGCGCCGAGCGGAAAGGGATGTCCGGCGAGAACCGGGTTCGTCGCGGGCAGTCGGCTGGCCATATTTCGCTATCTTGCCAAAGAATCGATCAGGACGAACGATTCCGGCGACAGGTGCGCACCGCCGGGGTGCGGTGCCACGTCACCCCAACGCAGCAACGTGATCGCGGGCCGCACGTCGAGCGGCACGTCGACCGGCGTGTCACCCCAGTTGCACACCAGCCGCAGCGGACCACGGGACAGCACCAGCCAGGAATCCTCGCCCCGCACCGCGAACCGGTCCAGCCGCGGATCGGCCAACTCGGGACGCTCGGCGCGCAACCGGATCAGGTCGCGGTACAGCGCCAGCATCTCCCGGTGGCCGGGCGCCTGGGGTTCCGACCAGTCCAGCCGTGACCTGGCCACCGTGGCCGGGTCCATCGGGTCGGGCACGTCCCGCTCGGCCCAGCCGTGCCGGCCGAACTCGCGCCGCCTGCCCTGCCGCACGGCCTCGGCCAGTTCCGGATCGGGGAACGACGCGAAGAACTGCCACGGCGTGCCGGCCGCCCACTCCTCGCCCATGAAGATCATCGGCGTGTACGGGGAGCAGCACACGATCGCCGCGCCGCAGGCCAGTTTGCCGTGCGAGACGGTCGCGGACAGCCGGTCGCCGGCGGCGCGGTTGCCCACCTGGTCGTGGGTCTGGAGATAGGCCAGGAACCGGTGGCCGGACTGGCGGTGCGGGTCGACCGGCCGGCCGTGGGTGCGGCCGCGGAACGACGACCACGTGCCGGCGTGGAAGAACACGTCGCGCAGCGTCCGCACCAGAGCGCCCGGTGCGGCGAAATCCGCGTAGTAGCCCTGGGTTTCGCCGGTGAGGGCGACGTGCAGGGCGTGGTGGACGTCGTCGGACCACTGCGCGTGCACCCCGGTGCCGCCCGCCGCCACCGGGGTGACCAGTGCCGGGTCGTTGCGGTCGGACTCGGCGATCAGCGTCAGCGGCCGGCGCACGGCAGCGGACAGCGCGTCCGTCGCGGTGGCGAGTTCCTCCAGCAGCGTCGTGGCCCTGCGGTCGGTGAACGCGTGCACCGCGTCCAACCGCAGGCCGTCCAGGTGGAAGTCGCGCAGCCAGCCCAGTGCGTTGTCCAGCACGTAGGCGCGGACCTCGTCCGAGCCGGGGCCGTCCAGGTTGAGCGCCGGACCCCAGTCGCTCTGGCCGGCGAAGTACGGCCCGAACCGGCCGAGATAGGCACCGGACGGGCCGAGGTGGTTGTAGACGACGTCGAGCACGACGGCCAGGCCGGCGCCGTGGCAGGCGTCCACGAACCGCTTGAAGCCGTCCGGCCCGCCGTAGGGTTCGTGCACGGCGCCCCACAGCACGCCGTCGTAACCCCAGCCGGCGGTGCCGTCGAAGGCGTTGACCGGCATCACTTCGACGTGCGTGACGCCGAGCTCCACCAAGTGGGGCAACCGTTCCACGGCCGAGTCGAACGTGCCGCCCGGCGTGAAGGTGCCGATGTGCAGCTAGTAGAGCACGGCGCCGCGCAGCGGCCGGCCGGTCCACGCCTGGTCGGTCCACCGGAAGGCACCGTGGTCGTAGGGCCGGGTGGCGGCGTGCACGCCGTTCGGCTGCCAGCGGGACCGGGGGTCGGGCAGTGGCGTGTCGTCGTCGCCGAGCAGGAAGGCGTAGTCGCCGGCGGGCGCGTCACCGCGCCACCAGTCGCCGTCCGCGCGCACCAGTTCGTGGTCGGCGCCGCCGACCTGGACGTGCACCCGGTCGTGACCGGGCGCCCACACCGCGCACCTCACGAGTCGCCCCGCACCAGCAGTGCGACCGGGTACCGGGCCAGCAGCTCGGCCAGCGCCACCACGTCTGCGCGGGCCGTGCCGGTGAGCGCGTCGGTCCACGGTCCCGGTGGCAGCGTGAGCGTGGTGTCGCGCCAGCCGCCGGACGCGGCCAGCCGCACCGGCAGCCGGGTGGCCACGGTGACCAGGCCGGTGCGGGCGAAGGCCAGCGCGTGCTCCGCCGCGGGCCCGTCGGCGGTGAGCGGGCGATAGCCGGTGAACCGCGCGGGCTCGTCCCGGCGCAGCGTCAACGCCTTGTGCACCACCAGAAGTTTCGCCGCGCCGGTGCCGTCGACCGGGGGCAGCCAGCCGTCCGCGATCCTGGCCAGCAGCGTGCGGCGCACGCCGTAGTCGACCGGCCTGCGGTTGTCCGGGTCGACCAGCGACAGGTCCCACAACTCGGTGCCCTGGTACACGTCGGGCACGCCGGGTCCGGTGAGCTGCACCAGTTTCTGGCCCAGCGCGTTCGACCAGCCGGGACCGCTGATGCGGGCCACGAACTTCCCGACGTCACCGCCGAGTTCGGCGACGACCCGCTCCGGCCACTCGACGAGGGCCTTCTCGAACGTCTCCTCGGTGTCGGTCCACGTCGTGCGCAGCTTGGCCTCGCGGGCCGCCTTCAGCAGGTACCCCCGCATCCGGTCGGGGCCGATCGGCCACGCGCCCACCAGCGACTGCCAGGCCAGCAGGTTCAGCGTCGGCTCGTCGATGCCGTGGGTCGCCGACCAGCGGGTCACGGCCGCCGCGAACTCGTCCGGCAGTTCGGCCAGCACGGCCAGCCGGGCGCGCACGTCCTCGGACCGTTTGGTGTCGTGTGTGGACAGTGTGGTCATGGTGCGCGGCCAGCCGGACTCCCGCGCGGCCGCGGCGGCGTGGCAGTCGGCCACCGAGACGCCGAACCGGTCCGGCTCGCCACCCACCTCGTTCAGCGCGACGAACCGCGAGTACCGGTAGAACGCGGTGTCCTCGGTGCCCTTGGCGACCACCATGCCGGACGTCTGCTGGATCCGGGTGGCCAGCTCGCCACCGGCCCTGACCTGCCGGTCCAGCTCGGCGCCGTGCACGGCGGCCGCCCAGTACCGCTCGCCCTCGGGCAGGTACGACCGGTAGACCGGGAAGGCGGCCATCGTCCGCGCCACGTCCTGGACGGCCGTCGCCATGTCCACATCGGACACCAGCCGGGCGATCCGGCGTACCTCGGTGACCAGGATGGTGTCGGTGACCAGCCGCCGGCACCGCTCGGTCACGGCGGCGAAGTCGGTGTCGACGCCGGCCTTCTCGGCCAGCGCGGTGAACGCCGCCTCGCCCGCCGGTTCGACGAACGCGCCGCAGATCTCGCGCAGCGCGTCGTAGCCGGTGGTGCCGTCCACCGGCCAACTGGCCGGCAGCGGTTCGCCGGGCGCCAGGATCTTCTCCACCACCAGCCAGGCGTCCGGCGCGCCGGCCCGCAGCCGCCGCAGGTAGCCGCCCGGATCGGCCAGCCCGTCCGGATGGTCCACCCGCAGGCCGGTGACGTGCCCGTCGGCGATCCAGCGCAGCACGGCGTCATGGGTGGCGTCGAACACCTCGGGGTCCTCGACGCGGACCGCGGCCCGCG
>DATEPR010000277.1:0-13630 GCA_035273045.1 Pseudonocardiaceae bacterium
TCATAGGGACCGATTCAGGGTCGCGGCCGGGATGAAATGCTGCTTGTGTTGCGAGGCGGACTGAGCGGTAGGCGCGAGTCGCTTGAGCCTTGCCTGATCGACAAGTAAATCACAACCGTGTTGAGGGCTCGGCCGTTGGTCCACTGGTGGACAGCGGCACGAACACCCGGTCACACACGGTGCGGCCGGTCACGCCCTCGTCCCGGATCAAGCCGTAGTGCGCCCCCGGATGCGCCACACGACGTATACAGACGTCTACTCAGGTCAACGGTTCTCCACGCGGCGGTCGTGGAGTTCGGTGATTGGTCCGACCCGCATCGCGCATGACGGGCCAGTGACCGTGTAGCGGCAGGTCGCCGACGACATCACGGCGGATATCAGCTCGGGCCAAATGGCGCCCGGATGGAAGCTGCCGTCCGAGCCGGAGCTCACCCAGGGCCGCGGCGTCGCCCGCTACACGATTCGGCGTGTCGTCTCGACCACTATGTAGTGGTGCAACCACGAATCTCTTTTGCTGCCGCAATCGCGTACCTTCTCTTCGTCGCTGCCGATCGTTCGGTCCAGTTCTTGGGCCGTTTCGATCGACAGGTCTTCTAGCAGTTCCAGCAGCGCGCTCCGCTCGTTTGCGGACGAGTCGGTAATCACTTCGGTTGCCCACCACCAAGGTGCAAGGTCGATCCCAGTAAAACATCCATCCTGGACTCGATGTAGGCATCGAGCGACTCGGCGTCGAGCTCCGCGGCACGCTCGCTCGCCAGATTTCTCCGCTCGATGCTGATTTGAGAGAACTCTTGACCGGCGAGCTCGAGCAGAGCGCTCAATCGGAACAGGCGCCTTTGCAGGGCGGTCGGAACATCGCTTGTGGCGTGGTAACTCAGTTTGTGGCTGACGGCCGCCCATGAGTGTTGGAGGGACGTTCTCACCTGGATTTCCGCTACTACTCCGTAGTCGGCAGTTGGACGGGCGAGGACCAAGCAGGGGCCGTCTACCTCAAGGTAGACGGCCCCTGACCTGTCGGGGTGGCGGGATTTGAACCCACGACCTCTTCGACCCGAACGAAGCGCGCTCCCAAGCTGCGCCACACCCCGGCTGTCGTGCCGGTGTGAGTCTAGCGGACGTCCGCGCCGGCTCCGAACCGGGCCGACGCCGCCGCCTGTTCGTCCGGTGCCCGCACGGTGACGGGACGCGGGACCAGGGTGAGCAGGCTGGCTTCCGGGGGGCAGGCGAACCGGACCGGGGCGTAGGGCGACGTGCCCAGGCCGGCCGAGACGTGCAGCCACGTGTGGGCGCCCCAGCGGGACGCGCCGCGTGCCCGGGTCCGGTCCAGTTCGCAGTTGGTGACGATGGCGCCGTAGCCGGGCAGGCGCAGTTGGCCGCCGTGGGTGTGGCCGGCCATGACCAGGTCGTAGCCGTCGTGGGCGAAGCCGTCCAGGACCCTGGGCTCGGGGGAGTGGGTGATGCCCAGGCGCAGCGTGGCGCTCGGGTCGGGCTGGCCGGCGATGTCGGCGTAGCGGTCGCGGCGCAGGTGCGGGTCGTCGACGCCGGCGGCGACGATGGGCTGGCCGGCGATCATGAAGCCGCGGCGCACGTGGGTCAGGTCCAGCCAGCCGCGTTCGACGAAGGCGGCGCGCAGGTCCTGCCAGGGCAGCGGCACGCCCCGGATGCGCTTGCGGCTCTTGGTCAGGTACCGCATCGGGTTCTTCGGCTTGGGCGCGTAGTAGTCGTTGCTGCCGAAGACGAACACGCCCGGCTTGTCCAGCAGGGGACCGAAGGCGCGCAGCACGGACGGGACGGCCTGCCGGTGGGCGAGGTTGTCGCCGGTGTTCACGACGAGATCGGGGTTCAGGTCGGCCAGGCCGTGCACCCAGCGCTGCTTGGCGGTCTGGCCGGGCAGCATGTGCATGTCGGAGATGTGCAGCACACGCAGCGGCCGCGCGCCGGGCGTCAGCACCGGGAGGGTCGCCGTGCGCAGTGTCCAGTGCCGCCGTTCGATGGCCGCCGCGTAGGCGACGGTGGCGGCACCGGCGGCCGCCGTGCCCGCCGCGACCCGAGCAATCGTGTTCACGCCGACGAGGGTACGGCGGCCGGCTGTATGGCCCTCGCCGGCCGGTAGCCTTCGCGGCCATGGCGGAACTCAAGGCGCGACTGCGGGCCGACCTGACGGCGGCGATGAAGGCCAGGGACGCGGTGACCACCGGTGTGCTGCGCATGGCGCTGGCCGCCGTGGGCACCGAGGAGGTCGCCGGTGCCCAGGCCCGCGAGCTGTCCGACGACGAGGTGCTCCGCGTCCTGACCAGGGAGGTCCGCAAGCGCAAGGAGGCCGCCGAGGCGTTCGCCGGCGCCGGCCGGGCCGAGCAGTCGGCGAGCGAGCTCGCCGAGGCCGATGTGCTGTCCCGCTACCTGCCGCGGCCGCTGGACGAGGCCGAACTGGCCGCGATCGTGGACCGCGCTGTGGCGTCCGTCACCGAGCAGCTCGGCGCCCCGCCCGGGCAGCGCCAGATGGGCCAGGTGATGAAGGTCGTCACCGCCGAGGTCGCCGGCCGGGCCGACGGCGCCACGGTGGCCGCGCTGGTCCGGTCGCGGCTCCAGGGCTGACCGTCAGCCACCCGACGTGGCGCCGGGGGCGACGGACGGCGGCGGCGGGGACACCTGCGGCGGCGGCAGCGAGCCGGTGCTCACGTACAGGGTGATCGCGGTGCCCTTGGGCACCCCGTTGCCCTGCGGTGTCTGCCCGACGACCATGCCCTTCGGCTGGGTCGAGTTGAACGGCACCAGCGTGGCCTGGTAGCCGGCGGCGTGCAGCGCCTTCACCGCGCTGCTGCTCGGCTGCAGCATCACGAACGGCACGGTCGGGCCGCGGTCGCCGGTGGACAGGTACGCGCTGTCCGGCCCCACGATCGGCGGCACCTGCTGGCCGGCCAGGATCTGTTCGAACGCCTTGAAGAACGTCGGCGCGGAGACCGGACCACCGAACCCCTGGGAGCAGCCGGACGAGATGTGCGGCTGGTTGCCGGTGTCGCAGATCTGCTCGGGGTGTGATCCGTCGGCGAAGAAGATCGACGACGCGGCGTAGTTGCCGGTCAGGCCGACGAACGCCAGCGACTCCGAGTTCTGCGTCGTACCGGTCTTGCCGGCCAGCGGCAGTTTCCAGCCGGTCGCCGCGGCGGGCGCGGCCGACGTGCCTGGCTTCACCGTGTCATGGCTCAGGCCGTTCAGCTCGGTGTGTGCCAGGCCCGGCGACACGACCCGCTCGCACGGCTGCTGCTGGAACGGCACCCGCTTGCCGTACCGGTCGGTGACGGAGATGATCGGCGTCGGCGGGCACCACACGCCACTGCTGCCCAGGGTGGCCACCATGTTGGCCAGTTCCAGCGGCGACAGCGCCGCGACGCCCAGGGTGAACGACGCCCGGAGCCGGAACGACGTGAACTGCGGCTCGCGCACGAACGCGTTGCCGGACTTCGGGTCCGGTGGCTCGCCGAAGGAGTTCGCCATCAGCGTGTCCCGCAGGCCAAGGCGGTAGGCCATGTTCAGCACGTTCGGGATGCCGGTCTTCAGCTCCAGGCCGACGAAGTAGGTGTTCGGCGAGATCGCCAGTGCCTGGAACAGCGGCAACTGGGCGGCGGCGTGTTCCGCGTTGTGCACCGGGTAGCAGTTGTTGTAGCGCGGGTCGAGGTACTGGAAGCAGGCGCTCTGCGGGTTGGGCAGCACGGTGTTCAGGCCGACCGTGCCCTTCTCCAGTGCCGCGGCCGTCGTGGTGATCTTGAACGTCGAGCCGGCGCCGAACGGGTCGCTCGTGGTGGCCGGGAGATTGGTCAGTGTCTCGCCGGCCGACGCGTCATCGCCGTAGGTGCGGTTGGAGACCAGGGCGAGCACCTGGTGCGACTTGGTGCCCGGCTGGATGATGTCGAACGTGTGGGCCAGGCCGTCCGCGTTGGGCGGGATCCGGCTCAGCACGGTCTGCCTGGCGATCCGGCTGATGCGCGGGTCCATCGTGGTCTTGATGGTGTAGCCGCCGGTGTTGATCTGGTCCGGCGTGAACCCGGACTGCTCCAGGTAGTCCACGGCGTACTTGCAGAAGAAGCCGGCGTCGGCGGAGGCGCCGATGCACGTGCTGGACGGGATGATCGGGCCGCCCTGCACGACGCCCAGCGGGGCCTGCTTGTCCCGGGCCGCGTCCGCCGGGGACAGGGCGCGGTTCTCGACCATCTTGTCGATCACCACGTTGCGCCGGGCCAGTGCCTGCTGCGGGTGGTGGTACGGGTCGTAGAACACCGGGTTGTTGACCATGCCGGCGAGCAGCGCGGCCTGCGGGACGGTCAGCTTGTCCGGCGTGGTGCCGAAGAACGCGGCCGCGGCGGCGCCGACGCCGTACGGGCCGATGCCGGTGTGGCCGAACTGAACGACATTCAGGTAACCGGTGAGAATGTTGTTCTTCGACCACTCCTGGTCCAGCGTCATCGCCATCTTGGCTTCGCGCAGCTTGCGGACCACGGTCTGTGCCTGATCTTCGGCCTGTGCCGTCTTGTTGTTCCGGTCGACGACATTGATGAGGAAGTTTTTCACGTATTGCTGGGTGATCGTCGACGCACCCTGGGTGCTCCCGCCGGAGCTGTTGCTCAGCGCCGCGCGCAGCGCGCCCTTCAGGTCGACGCCCGCGTGCTGGTAGAACCGCTTGTCCTCGATCGCGATGACCGCGTTGGTCATGTTGGGCGAGATCTGGTTGAACGACACCGGCAGGCGGTACTGGTCGAACAGGTACGCGATGGGGTTGCCGTCCCGGTCCGTCACCGTCGTGACCAGCGGGAACTCCGCGTTGGCCAGGTCGGACGAGATGCTGTCCACCGAGTCGCTCAACTGGTTGGACCCCTCGCCGAGGCCGATGGCCACCGGCGCCATCACGCCGGCGAACAGGACGCCGCCGAGCGCACACAGACAGAGAAACCTGATCACACCCACGGGCACGCGCACGTCAATCAGGGTACCGATCACCGAGTGTGTCCCGCGTTGACGTCGTAGTGAGCGTCGCCGAACAGAGTTAGGACAAGCAGTCTGTCAAAGCGACGCACGCGCGGTTCAGGTAACGGGTCGATATCACGGTGTTGGCAGTGGAACCGACTGCCTCTATCGTCCGTCATCGTCCTACGACAAGGTAAAGGGATAGGCCGTGCCAGGCGGCCGGTCCTTACCGTTCGCCGCTAGGGGGCGGCGAGCCGACAGTCAGGACAACGCTAGGAGCTGGGGGAAGATGATTTTCGACCAGTCGGACTGGCGGGTGCGCGCGTCCTGTCGCGACGAGGATCCGGACGGGCTGTTCGTCCGGGGTGCCGAGCAGCGGCGAGCCAAGCTGGTCTGTCTCAGTTGTCCGGTACGTACCGAATGTCTGGCCGAGGCGCTGGACAACCGGATCGAGTTCGGCGTGTGGGGTGGCATGACCGAACGGGAGCGCAGGGCACTGCTGCGCCGCCGTCCGGACGTCGTGTCGTGGCACGAGCTGCTGGCCGCGGCCCGCCGCAGCTTCGGACCGGACGTCGACTGCCCCGCCGACTACGCCGTCGGCTGAACCGCGTCTCAGACGCCGGCCAACCGCATCGCTATCTCCCGCAGCCCGCCGAGATCGTGTACGTCGGCGGGTAACGCGGGCACGCCCACGACCGCCACCGACGGGTGGGCCTTGGTGAATCGTGCCAGCAACCGCTTCTCCCGCGTCGCCACCGTGACCCGGTCGGCGTGCACCCGCAGCACGGCCGACGCGAGCGGCGCGGTGCCGGCCCGGTCCAGCTCGTCCGCGGTGGCCAACGCCCGGCCGGCGGGCAGGTCGGCCAGCACCGGATGGGTCCGGTTGACCACCAGGCCGGCCAGTGGCATCTGTTCCGCGGCCAGCCGTTCCACGAAATAGGACGCCTCCCGCAGCGCGTCCGGTTCGGGCGTGGCGACCACCAGGAACGCGGTGCCCGGCGAGCGCAGCAGCCGGTACGTCGCGGTGGCCCGTTCGCGGAAACCGCCGAACATGCTGTCGAACGCCTGGACGAACGCGGACGCGTCCTGCAGCAACTGCCCGCCGATGATGGTGGACACCGCCTTGGTGAACAGTCCGAAACCGGCGCCGACCAGCTTGCGGATGCCCAGCCCGCTGGCCCTTGCCGGCGCGGACAGCATCCGGATCACCCGGCCATCGAGCACAGTGGACAGTCGTTGGGGCGCGTCGAGGAAGTCCAGCGCGGACCGGCTCGGCGGAGTGTCCACAACGATCAGATCCCACTCGCCGGTGGCCGCCAACTGCCCCAGCTTCTCCATCGCCATGTACTCCTGCGTGCCGGAGAACGACGTGGAAATGGTGCGGTAGAAGGGATTCGCCAGGATCTGGTCGGCCCGGCCCGGCCCGGCGGTGTTGACCACCATGTCGTCGAACGTGCGACGCATGTCCAGCATCATCGCGGACAGCTCGCCCTTGGGCGTGAAACCGGCCACCCGCACGGGTTTCGGCTGGTTGCCCAGCTCGCGCAGGCCCAGCGACTGGGCCAGCCGGCGCGCCGGGTCGATGGTCAGCACCACGGTCCGCCGGCCGCGTTCCGCCGCGCGCACCGCGAGTGCCGCCGCCGTCGTCGTCTTGCCGACGCCACCGGAACCGCAGCACACGACGACCTTCGTGGCCGGATCGTCCAGCAGGGCGTCGACGTCCACCGACGGCGGCCGGTACGGCCGGCTCACCGCACGCCCTGTTCGGTCATGGCCTCGGCCAGTTCGTATAACCCGGCGACGTCCACGCCGTCGGTGAGTTCGGGCAGGTCCAGCGACGGCAGGTCGGCGTCGGCCAGGTGGCCGCGGGCCCGCAGTTCGGCACGCACCCGGGTGGCGTGCTCGACCGTCTCGGTCACCAGGTCGCCGAGCGTGTCCTCGGCCAGCGCCAGGCCGGCCTGCTTCAGGTCGGCGCCGATCTCGGCCTGGTCCAGCCCGCCCGTCGCGGCCACGGCGACCGCGTCGGCGGGCAGCCGGGCCGGCCGGATCCGGTTCACCAGCACCGCACCGGGCCGCAGGTCGGCCGCGTCCAGTTCGGCGACCGCGTCCAGCGTCTCCCGCACCGGCATCTCCTCCAGCAGGGTGACCAGGTGCACCGCCGTGTCACCGGAGTGCAGCAGCTTGGCCACGCCCTCGCTCTGGCCGCGGATCGGCCCGACCTTCGCCAGGTCGACCATGGCCCTGGTGACGTCCAGGAACTTGACGATCCGGCCGGTGGGTGGCGCGTCCAGCACGACGGCGTCGTAGCGGTGCCGGCCGTTGGCGTCGGTGCGCCCCACCGTCTCCTTGAGCTTGCCGGTGAACAGCACGTCCCGCAGGCCAGGCGCCAGCGTGGTGGCGAACTCGACGGCGCCCATGCGGCGCAGGGCGTGCCCGGCGAAGCCCAGGTTGTAGAACATCGCCAGGTACTCCAGCAGCGCGGCCTCGGCGTCCACGGCCAGCGCGTACACCTCGCCACCGCCGGGCGCGGCCGCGATCCGCTGCTCCGCGTACGGCAGCGGGGCGGTGTCGAACAGTTGGGCGATGCCCTGCCGGCCCTCGATCTCCACCAGCAGCACCCGGTGGCCGGGCCGCCGGGTGGCCAGCGCGACCGCGAGTGCCGCCGCGGCCGTCGTCTTGCCGGTGCCGCCCTTGCCGGTGACGACGTGCAGCCTGGCCCGCGCGAGCTGGTCGGTCCAGCCGGTCGCCGTCACTGTCACGTCCGCCAGCGTAAACGCTAGTTCGCGTGCAACAGGGCGAGCAGGGTCATGGCCAGCACGAACGCCAGCGCCCAGCCGGCCAGCACGGGCAGGATGCCGATGATGGCCAGGGTCAGGCCGGCGGCCACGATCAGCGCGGCCACTCCGGTGCCGATCACGGTGAGATGGGTGGCACCCCTGCGGTCGCGCGCCTGGGCCATGGCGACGAGGACGAGCACCAGTCCCTCGGCGCCGAAGACCGCGCCCGGGATCACGTGCCACACGTCCACCCGGCAACGGTAGCCCGGCGGCCGGCCGGGCTAGGCTGCGCGCCATGACCAAGTGGGAGTACGCCACCATCCCCCTGCTCATCCACGCGACCAAACAGATTCTCGACCTGTGGGGGGAGGACGGCTGGGAGTTGGTCATCGTGCTGCCCGGGCCGTCCGGTGACCAGTTGGTCGCCTACCTGAAGCGACCGAAGGGCCAGTGATGGCCGGCAGGTGGAGTGACCGGCTGGCCGAGCTGGGCATCGAGCTGCCCGCCGTGGCCAGGCCGGTGGCCGCGTACGTGCCCGCGGTGCGCTCCGGTTCGCTGGTGTACACGTCCGGGCAGTTGCCGTTCGTGTCCGGTTCGCTGGCCGCGACCGGCAAGGTCGGCGGGGAGCTCGGCCCGGAGGAGGCCAAGCGGCACGCCCGCACGTGCGCGCTGAACGCGCTCGCCGCCGTGCACGCTCTGGTGGGCATCGACGCCGTGGTCCGCGTCGTGAAGGTGGTCGGCTTCGTGGCGTCCGCCGAGGGGTTCACCGGCCAGCCGTCGGTGGTCAACGGGGCGTCCGAGCTGCTCGGCGAGGTGTTCGGCGATGCCGGCGCGCACGCCAGGTCGGCCGTCGGCGTCGCGGAACTGCCGCTGGGCGCGCCGGTGGAGATCGAGTTGGTGGTCGAGGTCCATTAGTTTGGTGGACCAGATCCATCACGGTTGGTGAGCGTGGCAGACTCGGGTCACCCATCCGAGGGACGGTGATCACCTATGGGTGAGGCTGCCGAGTCGGCCTGCCACGAGTTGCTGCTCCGCCTCGCCGGCCGCCTGCCGGACCGCCAGTTGTGGCGGTTCCGGGACTGGCTGGCGGTCGGGGCACTGCCCGAACTGAGCCACGTGCTGCCGCTGACCCTGCTGCGCGAGCGGGTCGGCCTGATGGACGACGAGTTCCGCCTGGTGGACATCGCGCTGCGGGCGCACGGCGTCGACCTCGGCCTGCTCAGTTCGGTCCGGGAGCTCTACGAGCTGCCCGACCTGGAATTCTCGTTCTCCGAACACGATCCCGAGTCCCCGGTCCGCAACAGCCTCGGCGACCAGCTCGCCGTGCTGCTGGCCGCGCTGCTGCGCGGCCGGTCCAATGTGGGCGAGGTCCGGGCCACCTGGCGGCGGCCGAGACATCCCGCCGCGCACTCCGGACCGGTCCAGGTCCGCAGGGTGCTGCTGGTCACCGCGTCCTCCGACCACGCGGCGCTGACCGGCGAACTCCAGCGGGTGCAGCGTGCCGCGGGCGAACCCGACCCCTGCGTCGAGGTGCTGCCCGAGGGCATCGCGACACCCCTCTACCACCGGGCCGCGCTCGCGGCCAGCGAACTGCTGTGCGTGGGTGCGGACGATCCGTACGGCCAACTGGTGCACAGCGCCCGGTAACGGAAGATCACAGCCGCCAACCGGAAAAGGAGAACTGGCGTGGCTGACTCGCCCGACCGAATAGCCCTGCCGATCCGGGTGCACGACTTCCTGCTCGCCTGTGCCGGCAGGATCGACGACGACGCGCTGACCGACGCCCGGGAACTGCTCGCCATGGCGGAGCTGGACCGCGCGGTGGAACTGGTCACCGCGAGCCTGGTCGCCGGCCGGATCCGGCTGACCGCCGACGAGCGGGACGAACTGCTCGACCTGGTGAACGCGGTGCGCTGCCCGCCCGCGCTGGTCGACCGGGTGGTGGTGGACAACAAGGCGCCGCTGCCCAGGCACCGCTTCACCACCGGCGCCATGGACGACCCGTCGCCGGAGACCGGCGTCCTGGACGCCACCGCACGGGTGCTCGACGTGCTGCCCGACATCCGCTCGCTGTCCTGCGTGTGGCGGACCACGCCGGCCGGCGCCCCGGCCGGGCCGGTGCCGCAACGGCTGGTGCTGGTCGAGATGGGGCCGGACGGGTTCGCGCCGTCCACCGCGTACCGGCTGGAGCACGCGCTGCGCCGGGCCGGCATCCGCGCCGCCGTCGAGGTGGTGCAGGCCGGCGCCGACCTGAGCGACTACCACGGTGACGCGCTCGCCATGGGCCGGCGGTTGTCCTTACGGACCACGCGCTCGCACGAGTCGCACGACGGTGGCGACCCGTCGATGTTCGCCGACTCGCCCTCGCCCCGGCCGGTGACCACCACGCGCCGCCGGTCGGCAGCCGGCGCGCACGCCGAGAAGCGCCCGGTGACGGACCACTCGGCCGCCCGCTGGCAGCCCAGGATCGCCGCGCCCGAGGACCAGCCGGCCGCCGATGCGGAGCCCGACCCTGTGGGTCCACGGGACACCACGATCACCGAGGTGGCCGAGCCGGCGCCGTTCGACCAGGGGCCGGTGTTCGACCAGGGGCCGGTGTTCGACGAGGACCTGCGCCCGGAGCCGCCTCGGGTCGACCCGGTGCCCGAACCCATGCCTGCCGAACCGGTCGGCACCACCGGTCCGGAGCAGGCACCGACCGCCACCGCCGCCCCGACGCCGCTGACCGGCGCGGACGCGGCGGCCGAGGCCGACCTGAGCAACCGGGAACGGGAGCTGCTGCGCCAACTCCACGAAGAACTGGCCAAGCGGGAACAGGCCGAACCGGCGCCGGACCCCGGTGCCTGGCGCAAGGACACGTCGGCCGGCCGGCAGCCCAACCCACCGGGCGCCGAGTTCAACCCGGCCGGTTTCGGGCAGCCGGAGTACAACCCGAACGAGTTCGGCGGCCCGGCCTGGCACCAGAGCCCGGCGGGCTCGGCCGACCAGACCGCGGTGAACGGCATCCCGCCCTACGGCAGCACCGGCGGCTGATCGGGCAGGGAGCGCAGCAGCGCGACCAGTTCGGCCCGCTCGTGCGAGGTCAGCGGGCGGTACGGGCGGGCGGCGATCCGGTTGGTCGCGGTCTCCACCTGCCGCCGCACCGGGTCGTGCGGCGGCACGTTCGTGACGGCGGTCGGGGCCAGCCCGACCGCCCACCACGCCGCCGCGTGCCCGTCCGCCCGGTGGTGGCGCAGTGCGTTGCACCGCTCGAACAGCCGCACGGCCGCCGGCGCGTTGGTGTCCACTGTGGCCAGTGCGTCGAACACCGGGCCGGCGGACGTGCCGAGCGCGCCGGCCACCACCTCGTCCATCCGGTCCAGCGCGTCCTCCGGTGCACCCCACAGGTCGACCAGGGCGCGGCCGGCGGCCGCCATGAGCGCGGCCAGCGCCGTCATGCACCGGGAGGTGGCCGCGATCGCGCCCGCCGACCGCACCAGCCACCCGCCGGCCACCAGGTCGCCGATGGCCAGGTCGATCCTGGGCTGGTAGCGGAACAGACCCGCCACCACGTCCACGCCCACCGGACCGGCCAACAGCAGCGACCGCAACTCGACCAGCACGCCGAAATGCGGCGGCCGCTCCGGCAGCCACCCGCCGGCCACCAGCGCCGCCTTGATCCCGCGGTGCCCGGCCGGCACCAGCCGGTCCAGTTCGGCCGCCATCGCGATCGCGGTGCGGCACGCGTCCGCCGAGTCCAGCGCCACCCGCGACGACTCCAGCAGGTCCCGGTCGGCACCCGACGCCAGCCGCAACCGCAGCGCCGCCTGGAAATGCGCCGCCGCCCGGTCGACGTCGCCGGTGTCGTACGCGCACTTGCCGGCGTGCTGGTGGGCGAACGCGCGGTCGGCCGGTGTGGCCGCGTCGGCGACGCAGTTGGCCAGTTCCTCGGTGGCCTCGGCGTAGCGGCCCTGCCACTGCCACACGTGGGCGAGCCGGATCCTGGCCCGCAGCACGGCCGTCGGCGACTCGCCGGTCGCGAGCTTGGCCGCCATGGTCAGTTCCCGCTCGGCCAGGGCCAGGTCACCGGCCAGCCGGGCGGCCACGCCGACCTCGGTGTGGTGCCGCCGCAGGGCCACCAGGTCCGACGGCAGGGGGACGTCCCGCGCGGCGGCCACCCACGCGGCCAGTTCGGCCGGGTGGGTGGGCACGTCGTGCAGGGTCTCCGGGTCGATCACATGCTCCCGTGCCGTGCCCACGAGGTACGCCACGGGACCGTTCACGGCACGGCCAGTCCTTCCACGCGGTCGATCAGCCGCTGCAGGCGCAGGCCGCGCCGCACGTCCAGCGGATGCTCGGCCCGGCCGGCGCGGATCATCGTCACCAGTTCGTCCAGCAGCCGCAGGTAGCTGTCCACCGGCGACCCGGACGGCCTGGGCAGCGGCAGCCGGCCGGCCGTGCCGTACAGGGCCAGGTCGACCACGTTCGGCTCGACCGGCAGCCCGATGGACAGCGTCGCCGAACTGCGTGCGCCGGACTCGTGGGCGAACAGCACCTGCCACACGTCATGGCAGCCCCTGGCCGCCGCGACCACGTCGGCCACCGGCCCCAGCCCGGCCTCCAGCAGGTCGAACACGTGCGGCCCGACATCCAGCACGGCACCCCGCTCGTGCCGCCACGGCGAGTGCGAGTACGGGCCGGACAGCAGCGCGCCACCCACCCAGTTCGCCGTGCCCACCGCCCAGTCGCGGCCGGCCGCCTCGGCCACCCAGTCCACCACCTCGGGCACGTACCGGGACGTGAGCAGCACCAGCGACGCGACACCGGCGTCGCCGATCGTGCCGGCCAGCCGTTCCGCCTGCGCCACCGACGCCCCGACCGGCTTGTCCAGCACCAGGTGCCGGCCGGCCCTGGCCGCCTGCCCCGCCAGGTCGGCCTGCACGTCCGGCGGCACCGCGAACGCCACGGCGTCCACCGAGGCGAACAGCGTGGCCGGATCGTCGGCGACCGCGGCCCCGTGGGCGGCGGCGAGATCACCGGCCGCCGCCGGCCGGCGCGCCCACACGGCGACCAGTTCCGTGCCGGGATGCGCGACGATCGCCGGCGCGTGCACGGCACGCGCCCACGGCCCGGCACCGACCAGACCGAACCGCACCGGGCGGTCACCGCTGACCCGATGATCCATGCCGTCCATCCTGCCCCGGTCCGGCACGTAGGCTCGCCGTTGTGCGTGAACTCCCCGACGAGATGACGTTGCCGGCCGCCCTGGTGCCGGCCGGCGACCACGAACGGCCACCCGCCGTGCCCAGGCATGCCGCGACCGTGATCCTCGCCAGGGACGGCGCCGCCGGCATCGAGGTGTTCCTGCTGCGCCGGGTCGCCGGCATGGCGTTCGCCGGCGGCATGACCGTGTTCCCCGGCGGCGGCGTCGACCAGCGGGACGCCGACGCCGACGTGGCCTGGGCCGGCCCACCCGCCGACTGGTGGGCGCAGCGGTTCGGGTGTGCTCCGGCGCTGGCCAGGGCGCTGGTGTGCGCGGCCGTCCGGGAGACGTTCGAGGAGTCCGGCGTGCTGCTCGCCGGACCCGACGCCGGCACCGTCGTCGCCGACACCACCGCCTACCACGCCGACCGCCAGGCCCTGGTGGACCGTGAACTGTCGCTGGCCGAGTTCCTCACCCGGCACGACCTGCTGCTGCGTGCCGACCTGCTGCGCCCGTGGGCCAACTGGGTCACCCCGGAACGCGAGCCACGCCGCTACGACACCCGGTTCTTCCTGGCCGAACTGCCGGCCGGGCAGCGGGCCGACGGCGTCACCTCCGAAGCCGACCACGCCGGCTGGCGGCGGCCGGCCGACGCCGTCGACGACTGGCGCGCCGGCCGCGCCGGCCTGATGCCGCCCACCTGGACCACGCT
>DATEPR010000278.1:0-2331 GCA_035273045.1 Pseudonocardiaceae bacterium
GAATCGGACGTGCCCCCGCGACCCAGCCGGGGGCACGTCCGTTCGTCTGTTGTCACCAGGTGCGCATGGCGGCGTCATGGCTCAGCCCCGGTCCCTGCGGCACCCGCGCCATCAGTTCCGCGGGCACCCGCACCGGGTGCACCCCGGAATAGCCGAGCACGTCAAGCAGATCCGGGCTGGCCAGCGGATAGGCGCGGCCCTGGTCGGTCACCAGCGCCAGGGTCCCGGCCGGGGCGGCAGCGGCCGGCATCGACTCGACGACCGCGATCCGCCCCGGTGGCACCAGCACTCGGTCCGCCAGCGCCACCCCACCCGGTGCGGTTCCGGTTGTCAGTGTCATCGCCGAGGCTGGCGGTAGCGCCGAGTCGATCGTCAGCCGCGGCGTGAACGAGCCGGAGTCGAAGGTCAGGCAGACGGACGTGAAACCCGGTCCGGTGAGCGGAAAACGCGGCGGCACGCTCGGTGGGTCGTTCTCGGTCACTGGCGGCACCGGGTCCAGGCTCGCCTCGGATGCGGCCAGCGGGGTGAGCGGCACGGCGGCCGGCTGCCCACCGCCGTAGGCGACCGAGGTCGGCTGGAACGCACGCTGGATGTCGAACTGTAGCGCGGTGAGCGGACGCAGCGTCCTCGCTTCGGCGAGGAAGTACCGCCTCCCACTGCCCGAGGTGACGACGAGCAGTTGCCCGACCCGGATGTCGGTCCGGCCGGGCACCGCCTGGGAGGGCGCACCGACGTTCGGCACCGGGATCGGCGCGATCGGCGCGCCGTCCGGCATCACGTCCAGCACGGCCTTGTTCACCGGGACCACCGGGTTCGGGTTCAGCGCGAGCCCGACGGTGACCGCGTTGGCTCCACTGATCAGGTGCCGGTGACCGTCGCTGAGCAGGTACAGGTCGCCCGATCCCGGCACCTGCACGAGCAGCGCCTCGCCATGCAGTTCGGTCCCGCCCCGCGGCTGCTGCCCGACCAGCACCATCGACTGGTACACGGTCGTCCCGGACGGATCGGTGGTCGGCGCCGAGCAAATGGTCCAGCCGCCGGTGAGCACGTGATCCCGGGAGGGCAACGCGTCCGGCGCGTCCTGGATGCCGATCCGCACTCCGCGCGGCACGCCGACCAGCGAGTTCGCCGACACCAGGTTCGCGCTCGCGGCCTTGTTCAGCGCGAGCAGCGCGGACGAGTAGTTGGTGACCTGATGCAGTTGGCGGTGCAGGTAGACGAACCGGGCGCCGGTCTCCTTCACGACGATCACCGAGTTGCCGTCCTGCCACGTCTTGTCGCCGCCGGGATCGATCAGCCCGAACACGCCGACAGCGGCCAGCGCGATCACGGCGAGCACCACCCCGGTGAGCGCGGCCCCACCAGGCCGGCGGAACGGTGGCTGTTCCGGGTCACCCTCCCGGGTGACCAGCGCCGACACCGCGCGCTGTACGACAAACTGGTGCGCCTGCAGCTGGTCGCGTTTGGACGCCACCTCAGCCCCCCAGCCCGCGCAGGTCACCGTAGAGGCCGAGGACGGAACTGAGCACCGGCATGATCGCCAGCACCACGAGTACCTCCAGGATCTCGGCATACCGGCCCAGATAGGGGTTTCGCGCGCGCCCTGTGTGCCAGACCCCGAGCGCGGTCGCCGTCGCGCCGACCACCAGCAGCGCCGGCCCGGCCACGTCGAGCAGCACTGACCGGTTCGCCATGAGTGGCCCAAGCGCGAGACAGGCCAGCCCCGCGCCGCCGGCGGCCAGCATCGCGATCCGCTGCGGCAGGATCGGGTAGAGCCTGGCGCGCAACAGGAACCCGGCGGTCAGCAGGCCGAGCAGCAGCAGCGGAGCGGTGCCACCCCGTCGCACCAGGAGGATCTCGCACGGCACGACGACCGCGGCCAGGCCGAGCACGAATCCGGTGAGCAGCCCGTCGGCCCGCACGACGGCCGCGTATACCGCGTCGCGCGGCGGCTGCGGATCATCGCGCACCAGATCGGCGGTTCCCCTCGGCAGCACCGGCATCGGTACCCTCGCCAGCCGGATGGCCAGCGGGTGCAGCAGCGGCGAGAACGCCAGTCCCGCCCCGGCCACGATCCCCGCTGACTCGTGCCCGGACAGTAGCCCGGGGCTGGCCACCCAGGCGCCGATCACGGTGAGCAGGCCGATCACGGTCGCCGCCGTGAAGACCGCCGCCCGGTCCACGACGCCGAGCAGGCCGACCATCGCCACCAGCAGCAGGGCAGCGCCGGCCGCGAGCAACTGAGGTGAACCGAGCGCGGTCAGCGCCCGGGAACCGGCGAACAGCAGCCCACCGCCGGCGAAGGCGAACGGCATCGCGGTCGCGGCGAGG
>DATEPR010000279.1:0-2693 GCA_035273045.1 Pseudonocardiaceae bacterium
CGACGTCCAGACCACCCTGCAGATCTGGTCCGGCCAGATCCACGCGTTCCCGGTCCTGGGTGACCTGCTCCCGGAGAGCACAGCCGCCATCGGCGAAATCGGCGCCTTCGTCCGCAGCCTGCTCCCCCACGCCGACACGACAGCCCTCGCCGGCTGACCACCGGCGCGGCGATCCGCCGGTCGCTGTCCGGCAGGGTCTGGTGAGGGCGGGCTCGCGGCCGCCGTCCGTTCGCTGAGCGCTGGCTCAGTCCTTGCGGCCCTTGGGGCCGGCCGCCGCGGGCTGTTGTTGCTGCACCCTCGGCACCGGCACGCCGGTCGGCTTGGCCGGGGAACCGGCGGCCGCGGCCTTGGCCGGCTGCTGCGGCCGCTCGTCGTCCATCGGCTCCAGCAGCGGGCTGGCCTCGCGCATCAGGTTGTGCGCCGCGGCCAGCTGCTCGGTGATCCGCTTGCGCAGCGACTGGAGCTCCTGCACCTGCCGCGTCGCTTCGCCGATCCGGCGGGTGCACTCGTCGTTGGTCTCCCGCATCCTGCGCTCGGCCTGCTCGCTGGCCTCCCGGATGCGGCGCTCGGCGTCCTCGGTGGCCTCGCGCACCCGGTGCTCGGCCTCGGTCCGGCTGTCCGCGCGCTGCTGCTCGATCTCCTTGGCCAGGGCCTGCCGCTTGCTGGCCATCGACCGCTCGAACTCGTCCTCGATCTGGATGCGCCGCTCCTCGGCCTGCTTGTCCAGTTCGTGCCTGCGGTTGGTGGCCGCCGTGGTCATCTCGACCACGTGGGTGCGCGCCTGGTCGACCACCTTGCTGTGCTGGGACCGGACCTCCTGGCGCTGCCGGTCCAGTTCGGCGAGCAGCTTCTCGTACCCGGCGCGGAGTTTGGCCGCCGCGTCCTCGGCGCCGGACCATGAGTGGGTGGCGGCGGCCTGCGCGCGTGCCGTGATCTCCGCCGCCTGGTGGTGCGCCAACTGAACCATCCGCTTGCAGCGGTCGTCCAGGTCGTCGGGATTCTTCGGCAGCTCCACCAGTTCGGTGACCTGCTTGCCCAGCTCCGTGATGCGGGCGTGCGCGGCCCGCAGCTGCTCGGTCAGATCGGCCACTTGGGACAGTGCGGCGTTCCGATCAGCGGAGATCAGCTTGATCTCGTCTTCCAGATCTTCCAGGTACTGCTTGACCTGGGCACGGTCGAATCCGTGCCATACCACGTCGAATCCGGGCTTGAGGGGTACGAGTTCACGGTCCTCTGGGCGCGCCATGCCTTGACGTTACGCGATTCCGGTGTGGCTGTGGTAAGCGGCACACCAGTTTCCATCGTCCGGCGGACGCCGTGCGGCATCGTGCCAGGTGACCACCGCACGACATGACACGCGCGGCCGGGCACCCCATCGGTAACCTGGTCGGGTGCCGTCTCGATCACTGCTCGCCGTGAGCGATCTACACGTCACGCACGACGGGAATCGCGAGATCGTCCAGGGGATCCGCCCGCGCCACGAGGACGACTGGCTGATCGTCGCCGGCGACGTGGCCGAGTCGGTCGACGCCATCGCGTGGACGCTCCGCCTCCTGCGCGAGCGGTTCGCCAAGGTCATCTGGACGCCGGGCAACCATGAACTGTGGACGGTCGGCGCGGACGCGGACGGCCCGCGCGGGGTGCGGCGCTACGAACTGCTCGTCGAACTCTGCCGACGGCTTAACGTCATCACTCCGGAGGATGAATATCCGGTCTTCCATGCCGACGGAGAGTCATTCGTCGTCGCACCGTTGTTCCTTCTCTACGACTACAGTTTCCGCGATCCCGGCACGTCGCTCGACGACGCCCTGGCGTACGCCTACTCGACCGGCCTGGTGTTCGCCGACGAGCACGTGCTGCACCCTGATCCGTTCGCCAGCCGGCAGGAGTGGTGCGCGCACCGGGTCGAGCTGACCGAGCGCCGGCTGGCCGCGCTGCCGCCGGACCTGCGCACCGTTCTGGTCACGCACTTCCCGTTGCACCGCGGCCCGACCACGATGCTGCGGCACCAGCACCTGGCCATGTGGTGCGGCACCGAGTTGACCGCCGACTGGCACACCCGGTTCCGCGCCGCCGTCGCCGTCTACGGCCACCTGCACATCCCGGTCACGCTGGAGTACGACGGCGTGCGCTTCGAGGAGGTCTCGCTCGGCTACCCGAGGGAGTGGCGTAGCCGCCGCCAGCAGCCACCGGATCCGGTGCGCTCGATCCTGCCCGGCGACCCGGCCCGCGTGCCGTGGAACAAGCGGGCGGACCGCTGATGCTGGACGAGTTGCTGCCCACCGGTGTCGTGACGGTGGAGACGATCGGCGCCGAGGACCCGGCGGCCTACTTGCTGCCCGAGGAGCGGCCGATGGTCGCCAGGGCGGTGGCCAAGCGGACCAGGGAGGTCACCAACGCCCGGACCTGCGCGCGGCGTGCGCTGGCCGCGCTCGGCCGGCCGGAGGTGCCGATTCTCCGTGGCGCCAAAGGAGAACCGCTGTGGCCGGCGGGCATCGTCGGCAGCATCACGCACACGACGGGCTACTACGCGGCGGCCGTCGCCGAGTCGACTGTGGTCCGGTCAGTGGGGGTGGACGCGGAGGAGCACGGCGAGCTGCCGGACGGCGTGCTCGCGCACATCGCGTTCGGCGCCGAACTGGGCCGGCTGGCGGCGCTGCGGGCCGCCGACCCGACGGTGTGGTGGGACCGGC
>DATEPR010000280.1:0-7053 GCA_035273045.1 Pseudonocardiaceae bacterium
CCCTCGGCACCCGACCCGTCGTCGGCGGCGCGGCAGTACCTGCGGGCGCTGGCCGCCGGTGACCTCCAGGCGGCCAGCGCGCTGACCGACAGCCCGGCGGCGGCGTTCGACGTGCTCGCCGACGGCTGGGAGGCCCTGCGACCGACCACCGTGCGCGCCACGCTCGGCGGCATCGGACCGGGGAACAGCCCGTCGGCCACCTACATGGCGACGTGGACGTTCCGCCCGGGGCACGTGTGGTCCTATCCCGGTAGGTTCGAACTCGTCCGGATCGGCCGGAACTGGCGGGTGCACTGGACACCCGCCGCGCTGTACCCGACGCTGCGGGCCGGGCAGCGGCTGGCGCTCGTCACGCGGGCGGCCGACCATCCGGCCGTGGTCGACCGGGACGGCAAGCCGCTGGTGATCGCCGGAGCCGGCGGCATTCGCCTGGCGGACAAGGACTTCGCGCTGCTCGGTTCGGCGCTGGTCGGCCGGGTGCCGGCGACGTCGTCGCGGACCTTCGCCATCGAACGGGTGGACGCCGAGGGCCACGACCTGGAGACGCTGTTCGGCACGGCCACCGGTGCGACGAAGCCGGTGCGGTCCACGCTCAGCGTCGCCGTGCAGTCGGCGGCCCAGTCGGTGGTCGACGCCTACGGCGGCGATGCGGTGATCGTCGCGGTGCGGCCCTCGGACGGGGGTCTGGTGGCCGCGGCACGGAACGCGCGGAGCGGGTCGTCGCCGTTCAGCGGCCTGTACGCGCCGGGTTCGACGTTCAAGATCGTGACGGCGACGGCCGCCCTGGAAGCCGGGATCGCGACCGAGGACACCGCACTGGCGTGCCCGCCCGTCGAGACCTTCGGCACCCGCACCATCCGCAACGACGGTTTCGGCCTGGGCACCGTGACGATGCACCGGGCGTTCGCGAGGTCGTGCAACACCACGTTCGGGCAGTTGGCGTCCCGGTTGCCCGAAGACGGGTTGTCCGACGCGGCAAGCCAGTTCGGCCTGAACGCGGACTTCGACATCCCCGGCCTGGACACGCAGACCGGCAAGGTCGTCCCGGCGGCCGGCCCCGTCGAGCAGGTCGAGGACGGCATCGGGCAGGGCACCGTGCAGGTGAGCCCGTTCGGTGAGGCGCTGATGGCGGCCACCGTGGCCGCCGGCCACGCGGTGACTCCCAGGCTGTGGCGGGACGCCGCCACCGGTGTCGCGACGGGCTACACCGCACCGCCGGCCGAGGTGCTGGCGTCGCTGCGGCCGATGATGCGGGAGGTCGTCACCAGCGGCACGGCGACCGGCCTGGCCCACTCCGGCCTCGTGTACGGCAAGACGGGCACCGCGCAGTTCGGCACCGGCGAGCACGCCAACGGCTGGTTCGTCGGCTACCGGGGCGACCTGGCGTTCGCCGTGCTGCTGGCGGGTGCGAACTCCTCAGCTCCCGCCGTGACCCTGGCCGAGCGGTTCCTGGCCAAGGTGAACTGACCGGTGGGTCTCGTACATCCGCGCCGCGACGACCAGTCCGGACGCCGCGGTCAGCGCGGCGACCACCCACACGGCGGCGCGCAGGCCCCACAGGTCGGCGACCGCGCCGGCCAGGAGGGCGCCGACGGCGAAGCCGCTGTCCCGCCACAACCGGTACACGCCGACCGAACGGGCCCGCCACGACGGGTGGGCGACGTCGCCGATGACGGCGAGCAGGGTCGGATAGACCAGGGCGGTGCCGGTGCCGAGCAGCACACCGGCCAGCAGCCACGTGGTGAAGTCGGCCGCGAGAGCGACCATGGCGAGCGCGCCGGCCTGGACCAACATGCCGGCGGTGATGAGGTGCTTGCGGCCCAACCGGTCGGACAGCGGCCCGGTGACCAACTGCCCCAGGCCCCACACGGCCGGGTACACCGCGGTGAGGATGCCGATGCGGGACACCGAGAGGCCGGCGGTCGCGAACAGGATGGGGAACAGCCCCCACGCGAGGCCGTCGTTGAGGTTGTTGACCATGCCGGCCTGGCTGGCCGCGGACAGCGCGCGTTCGCGCAGGCTGGTGTGGCCGAACACCTGCCCGGTGGTGAGTTCGGTGCGGCCGGTGTGCTGGGTGGCCTCCAGCCGGGCGTGGTCGCGGGTCTCGCGGACGGCGAACGCGCTCAGGCCGAGGGCGAGCGCGGCGCAGCACAGGCCGAACAGGAACGGGGCGGGGCGCAGCCCGTAGTGGGCGGCCAGCCAGCCGGTGGCCAGTGCCGTGACGGCGACCGCCGCGTAGCCGGCGGCCTCGTTCAGGCCCATCGCCAGGCCCCGGCGGGCCGGGCCGGCGAGATCGGTCTTCATGATCACCGTGGTGGACCACGTCAGGCCCTGGTTGACGCCGAGCAGGACGTTGGCCGCGACGACCCAACCCCACGACGGCGCCCAGATCAGCAGCAGCGGCACCGGAACCGCGATCAGCCAGCCGGCCAGCAGGACGGGTTTGCGGCCCACGCGGTCGGCGAGGGTGCCGGCCACGTAGTTGGTGGCGGCCTTGGTGACGCCGAAGGCGACGACGTAGGTGAGCAGGAAGGTGTAGCCGGTCAGGTGGAAGGTCTGCTTGGCCAGCAGCGGCAGCACGGTGCGTTCCTGCCCGAGTTGCGCGCCGACGAGGGCGTTGACGCCGACCAGCAGGCCGAACTGGGCCAGGTTGGCGCGGATGCCCAACCGCGGCTCCGTCATGGCCCGTCTGCCAGCTCGCGTCCGGTCGCGCCGGCCCAGTCGTCCGGGCCGCCGACGAGGACGGCGACGTCCCGGTGGCCGGCTCGTTCCAGCAGGCTGGCCGCGCCCATCGCGCGTTCGCCGTGCCCGCACATCACCACCAGCGGGCCGTTCGGCACGTCGTCGGCGTGCTCGGCCAGGTCGCCGAGTTCGACGTGCCGGGCGCCGGGCAGGTGTCCGTCGGCGAACTCCGCGGCCTGCCGGACGTCCAGCACGTGCCGGTCGACCTCGTCGGGCCGGACCAGTGGCGTGCCGGTGGTGGACCGGCCGGCGGCGGTCCAGGCGGGCAGCCCGCCGGCGAGTTCCCCGGCCAGGTTGTCGTAGCCGATTTTCCTTGCCTGCCAAGCGATTTCCGCTGGATCCTGGTCGGCGCCGCGGACGATGACCAGCCGCTGGTCGGGTTCGGCGAGCCAGCCGAGCCAGGACGCGAACACCGGCCGCAGCGGGATGGACAGCGCACCGGGCACGTGCCCGGCGGCGAAGTCCGGCACCGGGCGCACGTCCACCAGCAGCGCTCCGCCGGCCAGCAGCGACGCCACCTCGGTGACGTCCAGCGGCCGCAACCAGGGTGGCGAGTCCCGGACGGCCGGGCCGACGCGGTTGATCTCGCCGAGCCGCCGGAAGTAGGGCGGGAAACTGCCCAGCGACCCGAGCAGTTCCGCGACGAAGCTGTCCTCGTCCGCCGCGCGCAGCAGCGGGTTGGTGGCCTTCTCCCGGCCGATGGTGCTGGTGCGATCCGTGCCGGGCGGCGCGGAGCAGAACGAGCCCGCGCCGTGTGTCGGCCACACGGCCACGTCGTCGGACAGCGCGGCGAGCCGCCGCAGCGAGCCGTACTGGGCGCGGGCCAGCGCCTCGGTCCGGTCCGGATCGACGAGATCGGTGCGGGCCGCCGAGCCGACCAGCAGGGAACCGCCGGTGAACACCCCGACCGGGCGGTCACCGTCCAGCAGCAGGAACGACAGGTGCTCGTCGGTGTGGCCCGGTGTGCCCAACGCCCGCAGCCGGAGCCCACCCAGGTCGACCTCGTCGCCGTCGCGCAGGCCGCGGTGGGTGAACTCGCGGTGCCCAGCCGCCGACGCGACCACCTGCGTCCCCATGGTGGCCGACAGTTGGCGGGCGCCGGAGAGGAAGTCCGCGTGCAGGTGGGTGTCGGCGGCGTACGCCACCGACAGCCCGTGCTGCCGCGCGGCCGCTTCGGTGGCGCGCAGGTCGAGGCTGACGTCGACGACCAGCGCCCGGCCGTCGCCGAGATCGACCAGGTAGGCGGAATTGCCCAGCCCTTCGTCCACCAGCGGCAGGACTTCGACCGTGCTCACGGGCACCTCCTCCGGTTGCCCTACACTATTCCACAGAACATTGGAGGAGTATGGGTGACCGGGACGCCAAGAACGCGCTCTTCGAACAGTTCGCCCGGGTCGGCAAGGCGTTGAGCAGCGGAAAGCGCCTGGAACTGCTCGACCTGCTGGCCCAGGGCGAGCGGACGGTGGAGGCGCTGGCGCGGGCCGCCGGTCTCGGACTGACGACGGCCTCGGCGCATCTACAGCATCTCAAGCGGGCGAAGCTGGTGACCACCCGCCGCGACGGCACCAGGATCTACTACCGGCTGGCCGGTGCCGACGTCGCCGGCCTCTACGCGCTGGTGCGCACCGTGGCCAGCGAGCACCTGGCGGACGTGGCCGCCGCCCGCGCCGCCTACCTCGGCCCGGACATCGACCACGTCACCCGCGAGGAACTGGTGCGGCGGGTCGCCTCGGGGCGGGTCACGGTGATCGACGTGCGCCCCGCCGAGGAGTACGCCGCCGGGCACATCCCGGGCGCCGTGTCGATACCCGTCGCGGAACTGACCGACCGGCTCGCCGAACTACCGCTCGACCAGGAGATCGTCGCCTACTGCCGCGGCGCCTACTGCGTGCTCGCCCACGACGCCGTCCGCCTGCTCGCCGCCCACGGCCGACCGGCGCGGCGCCTGGCCGACGGAATGCTGGAGTGGCGCCTGGCCGACCTCCCGGTCGCGACCTGACCCGCTCAGCGGCCCGGCCCGGATCGCTCCGGGCCGGGCCGCACCCCGGTCAGTTGAACGCGGCGTCGAACATGCCGGCCTGGTAGGAACCACCCTTCTGGTGCACGATGACGGCCATCCGGTTGGCCGCGTTGACCAGCGCCACACCGCAGACCAGCGCGGCGATCTGGTCGTCGTCGTAGTGCTTGCGAAGCTGTGCCCAGGTGTCGTCGGACACGCCATCGTAGGCGTCGGCGAGCCTGGTGCCCTCCTCGGCGAATGCCAGCGCGGCCTGCTCCGCCTCGGTGAACACGGTGGACTCGCGCCACGCGGCGACCAGGTTGATCCGGAGCGCGGTTTCGCCCGCCGCCGCGGCCTCCTTGGTGTGCATGTCGACGCACCAGCCGCAGCCGTTGATCTGGCTGACCCGCAGCGACACCAGTTCCTGCACGGCCCTGGGCAGCGTCGACTGGTGGATCACCAGAGCCGCGTTGGCGAACCGCTTGCTGAACTTGGCGGCCAGCTCGTTCTCGAACAGGTTGAACCGAGCGTCCATGACGTCCTCCCTCGTGACGTTCGCGGTGAACGAACACGAGATGCCGGCGGCCCGGTTCCTGTGACAGCGCGGCCGGGTGACCCGAGCCACAATGCAACGTGTCACAACACGGCCGGGCCCGGCGTCTGGTGGTCGACACAGCCGAGACTCCCGAGGAGCAGCCATGGTCGCGACCGACTCCGCCACCGAGGCGTTCCTGGCCCACCGCAACCTGCTGTTCACCGTGGCCTACGAGATGCTGGGCTCGGCCGCCGACGCGGAGGACGTCCTGCAGGAGGTGTGGCTGCGGTGGGCCGGCGTCGACCTCGACACGGTGCGGGACAGCCGTGCCTACCTGGTCCGGATCACCACCCGGCAGGCGCTCACCCGGCTGCGCACGCTCGGCCGCCGCAAGGAGTCCTACGTCGGCCCGTGGCTGCCCGAACCGCTGCTCACCGCGCCCGACGTGGCCGAGGACGTCGAACTGGCGGACAGCGTGTCGATGGCGATGCTGCTGGTGCTGGAGACGCTCACGCCGACCGAGCGGGCGGTGTTCGTGCTGCGCGAGGTGTTCGACGTCGACTACGACGAGATCGCGGCGGCCGTCGGCAAGAGCCCGGCGGCGGTCCGCCAGATCGTGCACCGGGCGCGGGAACACGTCGCGGCGCGCCGGCCGCGCGGAGTCGTCTCGGCGGCCGAGACCCGGGACGCGCTCGACGCTTTCCGGCGCGCCGTGCAGACCGGCGACCTCCAGGGCCTGCTGGACATCCTCGCCCCGGATGTCGTGCTCATGGGCGACGGCGGCGGGATCAAGCAGGCCGTGCTGCGGCCCGTCGTGGGGGCCGACAAGGTCGCTCGTGTGCTGGCCGCCGGGCTGGGCCGGCTCGCCGCCGCCACGCTGCGGCCGGCCCAGGTCAACGGCTACCCGGCGCTGGTGATCCACTTCGACGGCGAACTGGACACCGTCGTGGCGGTACGCATCGACGACGGCCTCGTCACCGGCCTCTACGCCGTGCGCAATCCGGAGAAGCTGTCGCACATGACGAAGGAGAACGTCCTGCGCCGGTTCGCCTGACCGTCACGTCCTGCCCAGCGCGGCGGCACGGTCCGGGTAGCCGCGAATGTCGACGATCAGCGCGTCGTCGACGGTGAACACCTGGTAGACCTGCTGCGGCGGCGCTGGCCGGGCGCCTTCGGCCTGGCCCGACACGGCGAGTTCGAGCACGACGGCGTCCCCGTCCACCTCGACGCCCCGCACGGTGGCCGTGGTGCTGTCGGCGAGCAGCGTCCGGTACCAGTCCAGCACCTGGGTGCGGTTGGTGCAGTCCCCGGTCCACTGGACGTCCGGGTGCAGGAGCGAGCCGAGCAGGTCCAGATCACGGTCCCGGTACGCGGTTTCCAGGTGGTGGGCGATGTCGGCCAGGACACCGGTGCCGACGGAGCCCGGTGCGCCGGCCGGCGGCTCGGCTGGTTCGTCCGGGGCGATGCCGTACCGGCGCAGCAGTTCGGCGACGTCCTCGCTGGGCGGCTTCCCGGAGACCCACACGCCGTCGCGGGAGGCGCCGGCGTCGATCAACAGCCGCACCGTCGTCAGCCAGTCGCCCGGCTTGCCGGCCTGCTCGCCGCTGCCCACCGTGGCGAACGCCAGCGGGGTCGCGTCGAACCGGTCGTCGCGGGCGTCGACGCCGGCACCCGCGGCCAGGAGTTGACGCACCACGGCCGCGTTGCCGAGGTAGGCGGCGGTGTGCAGCGGCTGCTCGCCCAGCTCGTTGCGCACGGCGGGGGAGAAGCCCAGTTC
>DATEPR010000281.1:0-3422 GCA_035273045.1 Pseudonocardiaceae bacterium
TCGTCCCGTCCACCCCGGCGACCTGCGACGACCCCGGCACACGGGGCGCCGGGTCGTCGCGGGACCACCGGTCAGCCGCCGCCGAGCGCGGCCGCCAGCCCGGCACCGTCGTACGAGCCGAGGCCGGTCACCGCGTCATAGCCGGCGCCGGCGTCGAACGCGCCGTTGCTGCCGGACGTGATGTCGTGGAAGGCCGAGCCACCGGCCGGGCCACTGGCGATCGAGTAGAACGCCTGGTTGCCGTTGCCCAGCCTGCCGACCGACTTGGCGTCGTACAGCGCGGCGAAACCGGCCCACATCGGCGCAGCGCAACTGGTGCCGCCGAACTCCAGCCACTGGCCGGCGGAGAAGATCGCGTAACCGGTGTTCGGGTCGGCGTCCAGCGACACGTCCGGCACGGCCCGCCGGCCGCTCGGGTCGTTCTGGTAGGCCGGCGTGCCGAACACGGCCGAGTCACCGCCACCGGAACCGCTCCACGCGGTCTCCGAGCCGTAGCCGCCACTGGCGTCGGTGGTCAGCGACGTGCCACCGGCGCCGCTCACGTTCGGGTCGGACGCCGGGTAGTCCACGGCCGTGCCGCCGGTGCGGCAGTCGTCGGAACCGCTGTCCCCGGACGCGACGAAGAAGCTGATCCCCTCGGCGGCCCCCTGTTGCAGCGCGTTGTCCGTGCCGGTGATCGACGCCTGCGACGCCGCCGTCTCGCACTCGCCCCAGGACACCGAGGTGACCGACACGCGGTCGTCGGTGACGATCTGGTTGGCCATGTCGACCTGGCCCTGGTCGGAGTTGGGCGCCTCGTAGACCAGCGTGTTCGCCGCCGGCGCCATGGCCTGGACCAGTTCGACGTCCAGCTCGACCTCTCCCTGGCCCTGACCGGGGCTGGCGTCGTAGTTCGCGCCGTCCACCGACACCGTCTGCGGCGCGGGCGCCTTGAGGCCGAACTGGTTGTCGTAGCCGGCGATGTTCGACGCCTGGTAGCCGTCGAACTCCCACAGCGCCACAGTCTGGCCCTTGCCGTCGCCCAGCGACGACGTGTGGTAGGCGGTGCGCAGTTGCGCTGGCGTGAGGCCGGCCACCGCGAGCGGGTGCTTGCCCACCTTCTGGTTCGGCACGGCCGCCGAGTGCCGCGTCGCGTGATTGTCCAAACCGGATATTCCGGCGACCACACCGGCCACATCGGACGGTAGGCTTGGCGCGGAAGCGTTGGCGTAGAACGACTTCGTGCCCTGGCGGTAGGTGGCGATCCGGGTGGCGAACGCCTTGTCGACCGTCGCCGCCGTGCCGGTGGCGTCGACCACCTGGCGGTTGCCGGACACGTGGGTGACCGTCAGCCCGGCCGAGCGCAGGTAGCCGGTGACCTTCGCGACGTCCTGGGTGCTCGGGCCGTACCGGGCGGTGAACTGGGTGGGCGTGAGGTAGTGGTGGTACAGCGGCGACGAGCGGTCGCCGACCTGCGCCAGGAACCGGTGCAGTCCGGCCTCGTCGTGCGGCTTCAGGGACACGGCTAACGACATCGGATGATTCGGCGCCAGGTCGCCGGTCCGGGTGCTGCCGGCGACGGCGGCGTTCACGTTGTGCGGCACCGCCACCATTGGCGCGGCGCCCGTGCCGGTCGCGTTCGCCGTGGCGGCGAACACGATTCCGGCGGCGATCGGCACCGGCGCCACCACGGCGGCGATGATGCGTAACGGTTTCCTCATGGCCCACTTCCCGATTCGACAGGTGACGTCGGGACGCTAGAGCCATGCGGTCGAATCGGTCAATCCGGGATTTCCCCGCAACCCCTGGACATGGGGATCAACGGTACCAAAAGTTAAGGGTGGACCACCGACTCCAAGGGCGTGTGCGGCAGGTCATGGGCCTGCGCGACCGGCTCGTTGACCAGGTGACCGGCGTGCGTGTTCAGCCCGAGTGCCAGCGCGTGGTCGGCCCGGGCCGCCGCCGTCCAGCCCCGGTCGGCGATGGCGACCGCGTAGGGCAGCGTCACGTTCGTCAGGGCGTAGGTGGACGTGCGCGGCACCGCGCCCGGCATGTTGGCGACGCAGTAGAACACCGACTGGTGCACCGAATAGGTCGGGTCGTCGTGGGTGGTCGGGCGCGAGTCGGCGAAGCAGCCGCCCTGGTCGATCGCGATGTCCACCAGCACCGAACCCGGCTTCATCCGCGCCACCAGCGCGTTGTCCACCAGCTTGGGCGCCTTCGCCCCGGGCACCAGCACCGCGCCCACCACCAGGTCGGCCTCGCGCACGGCCTGGTCGACGGCGAACTTGTTCGACGTCACCGTGCGGATCCGGCCGTGGTACTGGGTGTCGATCTGGCGCAGCCGGTCCACGTTGGTGTCCAGCACCTCGACGTCCGCGCCCATGCCGAGCGCGACCGTGGCCGCGTTCAGGCCGGCGACGCCACCGCCGATCACCACGACCCGGGCCGGGTGCACGCCGGGCACGCCACCGGGCAGCACACCGCGCCCGCCGGACGGCTTCATCAGCGCGTACGCGCCGACCTGCGGCGCCAGCCGGCCGGCCACCTCGGACATCGGCGCCAGCAGCGGCAGCGCGCCGCCCGGGGTCTGCACGGTCTCGTAGGCAATCGCCGTGGTGCCGGCGTCCAGCAGTGCGGTGGTCAGCGCGCGGTCGGCCGCCAGGTGCAGGTAGGTGAACAGGACCAGACCCTCGCGCAGCCTGGGGTACTCGGCGGCGATCGGCTCCTTGACCTTCAGCACCAGGTCGCCCTCGGCCCACACGTCGTCGGCCTCGGCCAGCACCTTGGCGCCGGCGGACAGGTACTCCTCGTCCTCGATGGACGAGCCGACCCCGGCGCCCGCCTCGACGTACACCTCGTGGCCGCGGCTGGTCAGTTCGTGCGCGCCGGCGGGAGTCAGCGCGACCCGGTACTCGTTGTTCTTGATCTCCCGAGGTACCGCGATCTTCACCGGTCCGTCCTTCCCTGTGCATGATCCGTTGGTGCCGACGCACAACAACATGGGTCAACACGCCACTGTTGTCATCATGCGCCAGGCACCAGCCTTGGGCACGTCAACTGTGCTGCCAGCACAACGCTGAGCCGTCGGTGTCAGCTCCAGTGGACCGTGACCAGTTGCGTCAGCAGGGCCAGCCGGACGTCCGGCTGGCCGAAGTCGACGCCGGCGAGTTCGGTGATCTTGCGCATCCGGTAGCGCAGGGTGTTCGGGTGGATGCGCAGCGCCTGCCCCGCTGCCCTCGGGTCACCGGGGTGGCGCAGCCACTCGTAGAGGGTGCGCACGTGGTCGGTGCCGTTGGCCTCGTCGTGCTGGCGCAGCAGCGGCACCGGCCCGACGTCGGTGACACCGGCACCCGCCGCGGCCGTGGCCAGCCGGTGCAACGCCAGCACGGCCCACGTCTGCACGTAGTCGGCCACCGAACCGGGCACCAGCCCGGCCCGCA
>DATEPR010000282.1:0-2031 GCA_035273045.1 Pseudonocardiaceae bacterium
CTGGCTGCTGGACCGGGCCGACCATCCCCTGTCACTGGCCGAACTGGACCAGGTCGGCGGGGTGCTCACCGGATGCGCGCTGGTCATCGCCGAGACCGGCACGATCGTGCTCAACGGCGGCCCGGACCAGGGCCGCCGCGCGTTGACGCTGGTGCCCGACTACCACCTGTGCGTGGTGCTCGCCGACCAGATCGTCGGCATCGTCCCGGAAGCCGTGGCCAGCCTCGACCCGAGCCGCCCGATCACCTTCGTCAGCGGCCCGTCGGCGACCAGCGACATCGAGTTCGACCGGGTGGAAGGCGTCCACGGCCCACGCACCCTGGACGTCATCATCGCCGGCTAGCCGACCATGACCGGAGGCGTGCCGGTCAACGTCGGGACGTGACCGGCATGGATCTCACCGGAGCAGCCGGCCCTGATGTCGACCGGATGCGGTGTCCCGCTACCGGTGAACCTCAGTTGACTATTTCTTCAGCGTCGCCGCGTGGTCCGGGACGAACGTCTGCAACTCCTTCGGCGGGCGCTGGTAGCCGGTGCTCGCCGGGCGGTGCGGCAGGTCGACCTTGGGTTCGGACACCTTGTGGTAGGGCACCGTGGACAGCAGGTGGGCGATCATGTTGATGCGCGCCTTGCGCTTGTTGTCGCTCTCCACGACGAACCAGCGGGCCTCCGGGATGTCGGTGTGCACCATCATCTCGTCCTTGGCCCGCGAGTAGTCCTCCCAGCGGGCCAGTGACTCCAGGTCCATCGGTGACAGCTTCCACCGCCTCAGCGGGTCGTCCCGGCGGGCCTGGAACCGGCGCAGTTGTTCGTCGTCGCTCACCGAGAACCAGTACTTGCGCAGCAGGATGCCGTCCTCGATGAGCATCCGCTCGAACACCGGGCACTGGGCCAGGAACAGCCGGTACTCGTCCGGCGTGCAGAAGCCCATGACCCGCTCCACACCGGCCCGGTTGTACCAGCTCCGGTCGAACAGCACGATCTCGCCGGCGGCCGGCAGGTGCTCGACGTAGCGCTGGAAGTACCACTGGGTGCGCTGCCGGTCGGTCGGCGCGGGCAGTGCGGCGATGCGCGCGACCCTGGGGTTGAGGTGCTGGGCGACCCGCTGGATCGTGCCGCCCTTGCCCGCGGCGTCCCGCCCCTCGAACACCACCACCAGCCTGGCCTGTTCGGCCCGCACCCACTGCTGCATCTTGACCAGTTCGGTCTGCAGGCGCAGCAGTTCCTCCTCATAGACCTTCTTCGGCAGCTTGCCCATAAGGCACCGTACGACGGACCGTACGGCGCCGGGAACCCTTGGGCATCGACGGCACCGGCAGCGGACGCGGCCGGGGCGGCGGCACCGGTTCGATCTCCGGCGGCGGCACCGGGCGGGGGCCGGTGGCCGCGGTGAGGACACCCGAGTTGGGCAGCACCACCGGACCCTCCGCGGTGCTCAGCCGGGTGAACATCAGGGTGATGGCGGTGACCTCGCCGTCGTACTGGCCGCCCAGCGCGCCCGACCGCAGCGTGATGTACTCGCCCACCACGAACGGCCGGGAGAACAGCAGCACCAGTCCGGCGAACGCGTTGCCGAGCGACTGCTGGGCGGCGATGCCGATGACGACACCGGTGATGGCGCCGGACAGCAGCAGCCGGTCCAGCGGCACGCCGAGCAGCGACACGACCTCGACGACCACCACGATGTACCCGCCGAGGGTGATCACCCAGCGCAGCACGTTCGCCGCGGCCGGCCCGCCGTTGCGGTGGACCAGCCGGGCCACCTCGTTGGCCGCGCTGCGCACCGCGACCAGGCCGAACAGCA
Source organism: Pseudonocardiaceae bacterium (assembly GCA_035273045.1). Taxonomy (GTDB): domain Bacteria; phylum Actinomycetota; class Actinomycetes; order Mycobacteriales; family Pseudonocardiaceae; genus DATEPR01. The sequence goes on from DATEPR010000282.1 coordinate 1,805, forward strand.
GGCAGGCGACGATGGCCGCGTAGCCGCCGATCCGGTGGCTGCCGTGCGCGGACAGGCCGCCGAGTGCGTAGTAGGCGCCGGGCGCGGCGATGGCGACGACGCCGCAGCCGATGGCGCGGCGGAAAGCGGGCCGGCGCACGGTCTCCCTGGCCTCGGCGATGGCCGCATGCGCGTCGAGGTGATTGCTCACGGCGCCTAACGTACCTCCGGGGCGTCCAGGATCACCG
>DATEPR010000283.1:0-6836 GCA_035273045.1 Pseudonocardiaceae bacterium
GACGGCACCACCCGTGTCTTCGCGTGCGCCCGCGACGGCGACGTGGTGTGGCTGGGCGTCGACGGCCGCGCCTGGCCGCTGACCGAGACCGAACCGCTGTCCGCGCTGGCGGCCGACGGCGTCACGGTCGGCCCGCTGACCAGCCCGATGCCCGGCACGGTCCTGGCCGTCCGGGCGGCCGCGGGCGACCCGGTCACGGCCGGCACGCCGCTGCTGGTCGTCGAGGCGATGAAGATGGAGCACACGATCACCGCACCGGTGGACGGCGTCGTCGCCGAGTTGTACGTCCACACCGGCCAGCAGGTGGCCCTGGACGAACCGTTGGCTCTGGTGACCCCGGAGGAGCAGCCATGATCGACTATCGACTGGACGAGGAGCACGACGCGCTCCGCAAGACGGTCGAGGACTTCGCCCGCAACGAGGTGGCGCCGGTGATCGGCGACTTCTACGAGCGCGGCGAGTTCCCGTACGACATCGTCGCCGGCATGGCGCGGATGGGCCTGTTCGGGCTGCCGTTCCCGGAGGAGTACGGCGGCATGGGCGGCGACTACTTCGCGCTGTGCCTGGCGTTGGAGGAACTGGGCCGGGTCGACTCGTCGGTGGCCATCACGCTGGAGGCCGGCGTGTCCCTGGGCGCCATGCCGCTGCACCGGTTCGGCACCGAGGAGCAGAAGCGGCGGTGGCTGCCCGCGCTGTGCACCGGCGAGCGGCTGGGCGCCTTCGGCCTCACCGAGCCCGGCGGCGGCTCGGACGCCGGAGCCACCCGGACCACGGCCACTCTGGACGGTGACACCTGGGTGATCAACGGGTCCAAGGCGTTCATCACCAACTCCGGCACCGAGATCACGTCGCTGGTGACCGTGACCGCCGTGACCGGCATCCGGCCGGACGGCCGCAAGGAGATCTCCGCGATCATCGTGCCCAGCGGCACGCCCGGGTTCGCGGTGTCGAAGAAGTACTCCAAGGTGGGTTGGAGCGCGTCGGACACCCGCGAGCTGTCGTTCACGGACTGCCGGGTGCCGGCGGCCAACCTGCTCGGCGAGCGCGGCCGGGGCTACGCCCAGTTCCTGTCCATCCTCGACGAGGGCCGCATCGCGATCGCCGCGCTGTCCGTCGGCCTGGCCCAGGGCTGCGTCGACGAGTGCGTCCGCTACGCCCACGAACGAGAGGCGTTCGGCCAGCCGATCGGCCGGTACCAGGCCATCCAGTTCAAGATCGCCGACATGGAGGTCCGCGCGCACACCGCCCGGCTGGCCTACTACCAGGCGGCGGCGAAGATGCTGCGCGGCGAGCCGTTCAAGAAGGACGCGGCGGTGGCCAAACTGGTCGCCTCGAACGCGGCCATGGACAACGCCCGGGACGCCACGCAGGTGTTCGGCGGCTACGGCTTCATGAACGAGTACCCGGTGGGCCGGTTCTACCGGGACGCCAAGATCCTGGAGATCGGCGAGGGCACCAGCGAGGTGCAGCGAATGCTGATCGCCAGGGAAATCGGCCTGTGATGGTCAGACGTCGATCATCTTCGCCAGCACCGAACGCACCTGAGCAACATGGTCACCGTTGAGCTTGCCAAGCGGCTTGGCACCCGTCAGCCGGGTGGCCGGGAGGGTGCGAATCTGTTCGGTGATCACCCAGCTCGACTTCCGGCATCATGGCCACAGCAGGGTGTGGGTCCAGCCGTCGTCGGTTCGGGTGTAGCGCACGCGGACGTGATGGCGGGCGGGGTCGCCCTGGAAGAACTGGACCTCGGTGGGGGCGAGCAGGTAGCGGGTCCAGTCCTTGGCCACCAGGCCGGGGTCGCGGGCCAGTTCCGCCTCGGCCGCGGCGAGCGCGCCGGTCAGGTCGGCCGGGTCGCGCAGCGGTTCGCTCTGGTGGCCGGCCAGTGCCTCGGCCCGGCCGCCGGGTGACCTGGCCAGGAAGTCGGCGGCGCCGTCGTGGGCGGTGACCTCGCCGCGCACCCTGATCTGCCGGCCGCGCTGCGGCCAGTACCAGGTCATGGCCGCCCACGGGTTGGTGGCCAACTGAGCGCCCTTGGGGCTGTTGGCGCTGCTGGCGAACCACCAGCCCTCGGTCGTGACGTCCTTCAGGATGAGCGCCCTGGCGTCCGGGTGGCCAGCACTGTCCACTGTCGACAGAACAGCCACGTGCGGTTCCGGGACGCCCGCGGTGATGGCCTCGGTCAGCCAGGTGGCGAACAGGCCGGTGGGCTCGGCGGGCACCCACGACACGTCGAACGTGGGCAGGTCCCCGCCGAACACCAGGATCGACCGGAGGCGGTCACCGAGATGGCTCACTCAGGCGTTGCCCGCCTGCCAGGTGGACCAGGACACGGCCCAGTCGCCGTACATGTCCCAGATCGGCATCTTCGGGCCGCCCGAGTTGGTCACCTCGACGACGTCACCGATGCCCAGGTGGCTGAAGAACCACTTGGCGTTGGCCTCGCTGAGGTTGATGCAGCCGTGCGACACGTTGGTCGAGCCCTGCGCACCGACCGTGGCCGGGTTCTCGTGCACGAACTCACCACTGTTGGAGATCCGCTCGGCCCAGTACTCGGTCTCGTTGTAGGCCCTCGGGTCCGGCGGGCACACGCCGTAGGTGCAGGAGTTCATCTGCACCTTCTGGTTCCGCGAGGAGATGACGTGGACGCCCACCTTCGTCGGCGTCGCCTGCTTGCCCATGCTGATCGGCATGGTCTTCACCAGCTTGCCGTTGTCGTAGATGTTCATCTTCTCGGTGTGGCCGTCGGCCTTGGCGATCCAGGCGTCGTGCACGTGGAACGTGACCTGCCGGTCCTCGGCGCCGTAGACGCCGTCGCCGAAGTCCAGGCCGTACACCTTGGCGGTCACGTTGATCGTGGTGCCGGCCTGCCAGAACGTCTCGCCCCGGTAGTCCACCTGGCGGTCGGAGATCCAGTACCAGGCGCCCGGCTGGGCCGGCGTGGTGTGCACGGTCAGCGCGTTCTGCACGGCCTTCTTGTTGGCCACCGGCTGGTCGAACTGGAACACCACCGGTTGGCCGACGCCGATGCTGCTCACCGAGGACGGCGCCGGGATCATGTTCGGGTAGGCGACCTTGGCCGGCTTGAGCGTGCTGACCGTGGTCTGCTGGGTGACGGGCTTGTCGCCGCCGTTCGCGGCGACCGCGGTCACCGAGTAGGTCGCGCCGTAGCCGAGGGCCTCGTTCGACGTCCACGTCGTGTGGTCGGCGGAGAAGTCGCCGGTGACGTGGGTGCCCCGGACCGTGTTGACCATGGTGACGCTGGACAGTGTGCCGTGGCTGGCCTTCACCACGACCGGGGTGGTGGGGTTGACGTTCTTGCCCGCGTTCGGGGTGAAGCTGACCGTGACCGGGTCCGCCGGGCTGGGCGTGGCGGCGCGTGGCTGGCTGGCGTCCTGCTGCTGGACGGCGCCGAGCGGGTCGCCCGCGTTGGTTCCGGTCGGGCTCGGACCGGACGAGCAGGCGGCGAGGGCCACCGCGGCCGCCGCCAGTCCGATCACGCTCATCGCCGTCCGCCGATGGCGGCGGCCCATTCCGTTGCCGTGCTGCATCTGCCCCTCATTACCGTGTGTGCCTAGTCCCCATACGTTAAGACGTTCGAGCGCCGAGAACGTTGTCCTGCGCCGCGCGGTGGCACCGAGATCATCGAGATAGAGAGATCACACAGCCAACGGATGCTGGCGCCGTGACCGGAACGGCACCGGGCAATAGCATCGGTGGTCATGGGTGCCTACCTCGACGGAGCAGACCTGGACAGCCATCGCGCTGCCGTCGCGACGCTCCGCGGAGCTTACTCCGCGTTGCCAGAGGGTTCCCCGGTGAGGCTGGCGAAACACACGTCGAACCTGTTCCGGTTCCGCGAGCCGGCCGCGGCGCCCGGGCTGGACGTGAGCCGCTTCCGATCCGTGCTGGCAGTCGACCCGGAACGGCAGGTCGCCGAGGTGGGCGGCATGACCACCTACGAGGACGTGGTGGACGCCACGCTGCCGCACGGCCTGATGCCGTTCGTGGTGCCGCAGCTGAAGACCATCACGCTCGGCGGCGCCGTGGCCGGCCTGGGCATCGAGTCGACGTCCTTCCGCAACGGCCTGCCGCACGAGTCGCTGCTGGAGGCCGAGGTGCTGACCGGCGACGGCCGGGTGGTCGTGGCCAGGCCGGACAACGAGCACGCCGGCCTGTTCCGGACGTTCCCCAACTCGTACGGCACCATCGGCTACTCGCTGCGGCTGCGGATCGAACTGGAGCGGGTGCGGCCCTACGTGCGGCTGCGCCACGTGCCGTACCGGGACGCCGCCGATTGCGCCGCCGCGATCGCGGAAGTCTGCGAATCTCACTCGTTCGGGGGAGAGGCTGTCCATTTCGTGGACGGCACCGTCTTCGGGGCGGACCGCTCCTACCTGACGCTGGGCGCGTTCGTCGACGACGCTCCGTACACCAGCGACTACACCGGGCAGCAGGTCTTCTACCGGTCGATCGGCGACCGGGCCGAGGACTTCCTGACCATCCGTGACTACCTGTGGCGGTGGGACACCGACTGGTTCTGGTGCTCCCGGGCGTTCGGCGTGCAGCACCCGCTGGTCCGGCGGTTGTGGCCGCGCAGGTACCTCCGGTCGGACGTGTACCGCCGGCTGGTCGCCTTCGACCGCAGGCACCGGCTGTCGGACAAGATGTACGTCCTGCGTGGGTTGCCGGCCCGGGAGGCCGTGATCCAGGACGTGGAGATCCCGGTCGGCCGGCTGGTGGAGTTCCTCGACTTCTTCCACCGCGAGATCGGGATCAGCCCGGTCTGGCTGTGCCCGATCAGGTTGCGGTCGGCCGAGGGTTGGCCGCTGTACCCGCTGGCGCCCGGCCAGTTGTACGTGAACGTCGGCTTCTGGGCGACCGTGCCGCTGCGGCCCGGCGACCCGGACGGCACGCACAACCGGCTGATCGAGGACAAGGTCGCCGAACTGGACGGGCACAAGTCGCTCTACTCGACGTCGTTCTACTCGCCCGAGACCTTCTGGGCGCACTACAACGGCGACGCCTACCAGAAGATGAAGCGGGAATACGACCCGGACAACCGGCTTCCGGACCTTTACGACAAGTGCGTCGGGAATCGTTGACAGCGGGGTTGAGGGAAGGGAGCCGTGCCATGGGCTTGGCCAACGTCGTCACCAGGATGGTGGGTCCCGACGTGCCGATCGAGTTCACCGCCTACGACGGCAGCCGGGCCGGCAAGGCCGGCGCGCCCGTCCGGCTGGACATCCGCTCGCCGCTGGCGCTGTCCCACCTGGCGTCCGCGCCCGGTGAGCTGGGCCTGGCCCGCGCCTACGTGTCCGGCGCGCTGGACGTGGTCGGCGACGTCTACACGGCACTGGCCAACCTGCCCGAGCTGACCCTGGCCGACATCCCGGCCGACGTCCGGCCGGAACTGGTGCTCCGGCTGATCGCGGCCCGGCTGTGGTGGCCGGTGCGGCCGCCGGAACAGGAGCGGCGCAGCCGGCCCGGCCTGCTCCGGCTCGGCGCGTTCGGCCGGCGGCACTCCAAAGCCAGGGACAGCAAGGTCATCTCGCACCACTACGACGTGTCCAACCGGTTCTACGAGTGGGTGCTCGGCCCGTCCATGGCGTACACGTGCGCCTGTTATCCCACCGAGGACGCCAACCTGGAACAGGCCCAGGAGCACAAGTTCGACCTGGTGGCGCGGAAGCTGGCGCTGCGGCCCGGGATGCGGCTGCTGGACGTCGGCTGCGGCTGGGGCGGCATGGTCATGCACGCGGTCAAGCACTACGGCGTCAAGGCGCTGGGCGTGACACTGTCCGCGCAGCAGGCCGAGTGGGCGCAGCGGGCCATTGTGGATCGTGGCCTGTCCGAGCTGGCCGAGGTCCGGCACGGCGACTACCGGGACGTCACCGAGACGTCGTTCGACGCGGTCAGCTCCATCGGCCTCACCGAACACATCGGCCAGGCCAACCTGCCGGCCTACTTCCGGTTCCTGTACGGCAAGCTGCGGTCCGGCGCCCGGCTGCTCAACCACTGCATCACCCGCCCGGACGGCCGGCACCCCGCGCGCACCGGCGCGTTCATCGACCGGTACGTGTTCCCGGACGGCGAACTGGAGTCGTCCGGCGAGCTGGTCAGCCTCATGCAGGAGACCGGGTTCGAGGTGCGGCACCAGGAGAACCTGCGCGAGCACTACGCGAAGACGCTGGCCGCCTGGTGCGCCAACCTGGAGGACCACTGGGCCGAGGCGGTGCGCGAGGTCGGCGTCGGCACCGCCAGGGTGTGGCGGCTCTACATGGCGGCGTCCCGGTTGGGTTTCGACCGCAACTACATCCAGCTGCACCAGATCCTCGGCGTCCGGCTGGACGGCAGCCGGTCCGGGATGCCGCTGCGCCCGGACTGGGAACCGCCGGCGACCTTCTGAACTTAGCCATTTCCCAGGGTCGGCTTCAGTTGGCCCACAGGGTGGCGGGTTAGGTTCTCGACATGCCGGTGCGCAGGTACCTCCGTCGGTCGGCCATGCGTGGATTGGCAGAATGATCGGCGACATGCGGGTATCACAGGTCAGCACGGCCGATCCGGCCACCGTGGCGGTGCCGTCCGTTCCGGACGGTGCCCGGCCGGAACACGAGCCGGCCGGCTGGCGGGGGCTGCTGCGGGCGCACTGGCTGTTCGCCGCGTTGCTACTGGTCGGCACCGCCCTGCGGGTGGTGACCTGGCTGGCCTACCAGCCGGCGATCTTCTACACCGACGCCTACCGGTACCTGGACAACATCGGCCCGGAGAACCCGCAGTACCTGGACCCGATCGGCTACTCGCTGTACATCCTGAAGCCCCTGGTGCCGCTCGGCGGC
>DATEPR010000284.1:0-3501 GCA_035273045.1 Pseudonocardiaceae bacterium
GCCACGCGGCCGGCACGCCGGGTGGCGCGGTCATCGTGCCGGGGGAGCGGGCGGTCAGGACGTCGCCGATCCTGGCCGGCAGCTCGGCCGGCGTGCAGCGGTGCACGGTGGCCTGGTAGTCGGCGATGCGTTCGGCCGCCAGGTCGACCAGGCCGCCGAGGTCGCGGGTGCGCTGGTAGTCGCGCGGGATCGGCCCGGCGGCGCGGTGGCCGGCGGCCGCGATCCGGGCCAGGATGGCTGCTTTCGAGTCAGGCATGGGTCCGCTTCCACCAGGCTCGGAACGACTCGGTCGGCGGCATCGGGGCGTCCCGGCCGGCGGTCCACTTGCGGCCGGGGCCGGGGAGGCGGCTGATCCGGCCGTCGTGGGCCAGGATCCGGGCCAGCGACCCGGCCTTCTGTGCCATCTCGTAGCGGAACGGGTCGCGCAGGATCCACGCCAGCGCGGCCATGCCCACCGCCTCGGCCGTGTATTTTCCCTTCGCCCGGGTGACTTCGGCCCGCAGGTGGGTGAGCACCTCCGGAATGTTGATCCGCACCGGGCACACCTCGTAACAGGCACCGCACAGCGACGACGCATAGGGCAGCGACGCCACCTGCGGGTCGTGCGGGTCACCGGACAGTTGCGGCGCCAGGATCGCGCCGATCGGCCCCGGGTACACCGAGCCGTACGCCTGGCCGCCGGTCCGCTCGTACACCGGGCACACGTTCAGGCACGCCGAACACCGGATGCAGCGCAACGCCTGGCTGCCCACCTCGTCGGCCAGGGTCGCCGTGCGGCCGTTGTCCAGCAGCACCAGGTGGAAGTTGCGCGGCCCGTCGCCCCTGGTCACGCCCGACCAGATCGACGTGTACGGGTTCATCCGCTCCGCCGTGGCCGACCGGGGCAGCAGTTGCAGGAACACCTCAAGATCCGCCCAGGTGGGCAGCACCTTCTCGATGCCCATCACGGTGATGAGCGTCTCCGGCAGCGTCACGCACATCCGGCCGTTGCCCTCGGACTCGACCACCACGATCGAACCCGACTCGGCGACGCCGAAGTTGGCTCCGCTGATCGCCACCTTGGCGGACAGGAACTTCCGGCGCAGGTGCCGCCGGGCCGCCTCGGTGAGCGCGCGGGGCTCGTCGGCCAGGTCGGCCGGTGCCCCGGGCATCTCGCGGCGGAAGATCTCCCGGATCTCGGCGCGGTTGCGGTGGATCGCGGGCACCAGGATGTGGCTGGGCCGGTCGTGGCCCAGTTGGACGATCAGCTCGGCCAGGTCGGTCTCCACGGCGGTGACGCCGCCCTCGGCCAGGGCCTCGTTCAGGCCGATCTCCTGGGTGGCCATCGACTTGACCTTGACCACCTCGTCCGCGCCCTGCTGGCGCACCAGGTCCAGCACGATCTGGTTGGCCTCGGCCGCGTCGGACGCCCAGTGGACGACGCCGCCGCGGGCGGTGACCTCGGACTCCAGTCGCAGCAACAGGTCGCCCAGGTTCGCCAGCACGTGCTCCTTGATCGCGGCGCCCGCCGCGCGCAACTGTTCCCAGTCGGCCAGTTCGCCGACCACCCTGGCCCGCTTGTCCCGGATGATCCCGGTGGCGTGCCGCAGGTTGGCCCGCAGTTGCGGGTCGGCCAGCGCGGCCGCCGCCGCCTTGGGGAACGCCGGGGTGCCCAGCCAGGTCACCGGGTTGCGCTGTCGGGCGCCGTCCGCTGTGGTCGCCAAGGCTCCTCCTCCGTGCTGGCCAGGATCTCCGCGATGTGCAGTGCCCGCGTGCCGGCGCGCAGCCGGGACAGCCCGCCGCCGATGTGCATCAGGCAGGAGTTGTCGCCGGCGGTGACCAGTTCGGCGCCGGTGTCGATGACCGCGTGCATCTTGTCCGCGAGCATGGCCAGCGACGTGTCCGAGTTCTTCACCGCGAACGTGCCGCCGAACCCGCAGCACGACGTGGCGCCCGGCAGTTCGATCAGCCGCAGCCCGCGCACCGCGCGCAGCAGCCGCAGCGGCCGGTCGCCCACGCCCAGCATCCGCAGCGAGTGGCAGGTGGGGTGGTAGGTGACGCGGTGCGGGAAGTACGCGCCGACGTCGGTCACGCCCAGCACGTCGACCAGGAACTCGGTCAGTTCGTACGTGCGGATGTCCGACGGCGGCAGGCCGGCCTTGGCCACCAGGCCGGGGTGGATCTCCCGGACCATGCCGGCGCACGACCCGGACGGCACGACGACGGCGTCGTAGCCGGCGAACACCTGCGTGTAGTGGCCGGCCAGTTCGGTGGCCGGGTCCGGATAGCCGGTGTTGAAGTGCATCTGGCCGCAACAGGTCTGGCCGAGCGGGAAGTCGACGTCGCAGCCCAGGCGGGTGAGCAGCCGGACGACCGCCTTCGCGGTGTCCGGGTAGAACGTGTCCGTCACGCAGGTCGCGAAGAGGGCCACGCGCACCTGATCACCTCCACATCGGCCACACCGATCCTAGGCCGCTCTCCGCTGGCGTAGCGCCTCGTAGAGGATGATCGCCGCCGACGTGGCGACGTTCAACGAGTTCGCCCTGCCCACCATCGGGATCCGCACCCGGACGTCGGCGGCGGCCAGCCACTCCGGGGTGAGTCCGTGTTTCTCCGAACCGACCGCCACCACGGTCGGGCCGGTGAAGTCGACGTCGGTGAACACGGTGTCGGTGTTCGGGGTGGCCGCGACGACCCGCAGGGAGTGCTCTTTCGTCCAGGCCAGCACGTCGGCCGAGTCGGCGGCGGCGACCGGCACCGAGAACACGGTGCCCTTGCTGGCCCGGACCACGTTCGGGTTGCCCCAGTCGGTCACCGGCTGCGCGGCGACCACCGCCGTGACGCCGACCGCGTCCGCGGTGCGCAGCATCGCGCCGAGGTTGCCCGGCTTCTCCACCGACTGGCAGACCAGGACGAGCGGGTCGGCGGGCAGCCGGAGCGCGGCCAGGTCGGTGGGCACGGTCGGCACCACGGCCAGCCAGCCGTCCGGTGACTCCCGGTAGGCGATCTTCTCGAACACCCGGGAGCCGACCCGCACGATCTCGGCACCGGTCGCCGCCACCGCGTCCACCAGGTCGCCCACCACGGCCTGGTCGCGCACCAGTTCGGGACAGTAGTACAGGGTCACGGGCGCCGCGCCGGCCGCCAGCGCCAGGCTCAGCTCCTCGTAACCCTCGACCAGCATCAGGCCGAGTTGGTCGCGCTGTCTGCGGCGACGCAGCGCGACCACCTGTTTCACCCGAGGGTTGCTGACACTGGTCAGTTCGAGCGGCGCCACGCGGGTCACCTGCGGCGCCCGTCGTCGCGGTTGTCGTCGAAGCCGGCGCGGCGCAGGGCGTCGGCCATGGCGCCGCCGGGGGCGGGGCGGTCGTCCTGGCGGGGGCGCCGCTGCTTGCCGCCACTGGTGCGGCGTTCCGGCGCGGCCCGGCCCGGCTCGTCCTCCAGGCGCAGCGTCAGCGAGATCCGCTTGCGCGGAATGTCGACGTCCAGCACCTTCACCTTGACGATGTCCCCGGGCTTCAC
>DATEPR010000285.1:0-4527 GCA_035273045.1 Pseudonocardiaceae bacterium
CTCGCCGCCCGTCCAGCCAGTCACTCACGCCGCCACCTCGCTGGCGCTCGGCGGACGCATTCGCGAACACGGGGTGCTCATTTGTTCGCTCGCCAGCTCCCTCACCCTGTCGCCTCCTCGGCTTTCCGGAGTTTCCTGCGCAAGACCTTGCCCATCGCCGAGCGGGGCAGCTCGGCGGCGAAGCGGATCTCCCTGGGCACCTTGAACCCTGCCAGTTCGGCCCGGCAGAAGTCGATCAGCTCGTCACCGCAGACGCCATGCCCGGGTTCGAGCACCACGTACGCGACACCGGCCGCGCCCCAGCGCTCGTCCGGCTGCCCCACCACCGCCGCCTGCGCCACCGCCGGATGCCCGGCCAGCACCTGCTCCACCTCACCGGGTGACACGTTCTCCCCGCCGGACACGAACATGTCGTCCACCCGGTCCAGGATCCGGTGGTCGCCGTCGGCGTCCCGGTACACCAGGTCGCCGGTGTGCAGCCAGCCGTCCCGCAGCACCGCCCCGGTCGCCTCCGGCGCCCGCCAGTACCCGGCGAACACGGCGGGTCCCCTGACCAGCAGCTCACCCTCGCCCGGCCCGTCCAGCAGGGCACCGGTGACCGGGTCGGCGACCGCCACCTCGACGTGCGGGTACGGCCGGCCGGCGAAGCCGGTCTTGTCCCGGGCCGCGTCGCCGGGCAGGCACAGCACGTTCGGCGCCGCCTCGGTCAGCCCGTAGCCCTGCACCAGCGCGACACCCCTGGCGTGCCAGGTGCGCAGCAGCGGTTCCGGCATCGGCGCCCCGCCGACCAGCGCCACCCGCAGGCTGCTCAGGTCGGCCGACGGGAAGTCCGGGTGCTCGGCCAGGAACTGGTAGTTCGCCGGCACGCCCATCATGGTGGTGACCCGCCGCTCGGCGATCAGCCGCAGCACCCGCCCGGCGTCGAACGTCCGCTCCAGCACCACGGTCGCACCCGACCACCAGGCCAGCAGCGGCTGCACGTTCCACCCGCCCACATGGAACTGCGGCAGCACCGCGAGCACCACGTCGTCCGGGCCGATCGGCACCGCGCGGCCCAGGCTGAGATTGGTCCAGAAGCAGTTGGCGTGGCTGAGCACCACCGCCTTGGGCCGGCCCGACGTGCCCGAGGTGTAGAGCATCAGCAGCGGGTCGTCGTCCCGCACCGGGTCGGTCACCGGACCGGTGAGCCGTGCCTCGATGCCGGTGGGACCGGGGGTGACCCTGGGCGGTGGGGCGGCCATGCGCTCGCGGGCCGCGTCCGCCAGGTCGGTGCGGGCCGGCTCCACGACCAGCAGCCGGGGCCGCGCGTCGGCCAGCTGGTCGGCCAGTTCCCTGGCGGTCAGCCGCCAGGACAGCGGCACCAGCACCAGCCGCGCCCGCGCGCACGCGAAGAACAGCACGACCTGGTCGGCGCTGTTGCCGGTGAGCGTGGCGATCCGGTGGCCCGGCCGGAACCCGGTCCGGACCAGGACGCCGGCCAGGCGGGTGGCCCGCTCGTCCAGTTCGCGGTAGCCGACAACGTCGTCGCCGGCGACGATCGCCGGCCGGTCCGGCTGCCGCAGCGCACTGCCGGCCAGCCAGCGGCCGAGCGTGTGAAGGCCGTCCACGGGCTGCATGTTGACATCATGCCCGCCGATCGGTAATACCTGAATCATCTCTCATTCTGGAGGCCGATGATGCCCTCTGCGTTACGCGGACTGACCATCGCGGCGGCATTCGCGCTGGCCGTCACCACGACCGTGACCACGGCCGGCCAGGCGTCCGCCGCCGTCGGCACGCTCAGCCTGCTCGGCACCACCGCCGGGGTCGCGCACGGCTGGGACAGCGTCGAACACTGGAACGACACCGACCCCGACTGGCCGGTCACCCACTACCTGGCCGACGGCCGGCAGAACCAGACCGGCGAGACCGCGACCCTGTTCGGCGGCCCGCAGCCGCACGGCTCGCAGTTCCTGCTGTACCGCGCGCCCGGCTGGAACACGAACGCGGGCGCGCCGGTGCTGCTGGTCATGGGCGCCAACGACGACGTGGACCGCGAGTACAGCGACCCGGCCGCCGGTGGCGCCGGCACCTGCGGTGTCTCCGCGTGCCCGACCACCGGCCTGATGCAGTTCCTGTCCGGTCAGGGTTTCCGCGTGTTCGCCGTCGACTTCGCCGACACCCAGGGCGACAACCTGGAGTGGGCGCAGACCATCTCCGACGCGCTGAGCAGGGTCAAGGCCGAGACCGGTACCACGTCGGTGGATTTGGTGGCGTGGAGCAAGGGCGCGTTCGCCGCCCGCATGTACGTGGCGAGCGTGGCGCCGTCCTGGGGCCGGCCCTACCAGGGTGACGTGGCCAAACTGGTGCTGATCGGCAACCCCAACGGCGGCCTGGACTACACGTTCGCCCACGGCACCGAGGGCAATCCGCTGATCTACCCGGAGTGCGGCGGCACCCTGAACGGCCCGTCGCCCAGCCAGTCCTACGTGTGCTTCGGCGTGCTGCGCTCGGAGCCGAACCTGGCGATCACCAGCCAGTTCTTCACCGGCCAGCGGCAGATGCTGGCCCGCTGGGACGGCACGTTCGGCGTCGACGAGACCCAGGACGACTGGTTCACCACCTACTACGGCGGCACCGGGTTCATCAGCACCAGCAACGGCATCCAGCAGGCCATCGACGCCGGTTCGCTGGTGGCCACGATCCAGTCGTCGCCGGTGCCGGCGTCGGTGCCGACCTACCTGCTGTGCGGCGGTTCGCCGACCATCCTCGGCTTCTTCAACGAGGACAGGGGACCCAGCGACGGCGTGGTGTTCGACGCCTCGTGCACGGCGACCAGGGGCATCGGCGACGTGGCCGGCAGCACGCTGGTGGCCGGTGACAACCACCTCATGCTCGGGTGGGAGACCACGGCGATGCAGACCGTCGGCGGCTGGCTGCGCGGCTGAGCCACGAAGGAAGGAACAGACATGTCCATGCCCGACGCGGTCCGCGTGCGGGACGTGCCGACGTCCCGGTTGCGCACGCACGTGCTGGAGTCCGGATCGGCCGATCAGCCGACGCTGGTCCTGGTGCACGGCAACGTGTCCAGCGCCCGATTCTTCGCCGAACTGATGGCGGTGCTGGCCGACCGCTGGCACTGTGTCGCCGTCGACCTGCGCGGGTTCGGCGGTTCGCAGCGGGCACCGGTGGACGCGACGCGGGGCGTGCGGGACTTCGCCGACGACCTGCACGCCGCGATCACCGAGGCCGGCCTGGTCCCGGCGGGCGAGCGGACGCACCTGCTCGGCTGGTCGCTGGGCGGCGGCGTCGCCCTCCAGTACACAATGGACCATCCGGGCGCCGTGGCGTCCATCGTGCTGGAGAGTCCGATGTCGCCCTACGGGTTCGGCGGCACGAAGGACGCGGCAGGCACGCCGTGCTGGCCGGACTTCGCCGGTTCCGGTGGCGGCACGGCCAACCCGGAGATGGTGCGGCGGATCTCGGCCGGCGACCGGGGCACCGACGACCCGACGTCTCCGCGCAACGTGCTGACCACCCTGTACGGCCAGCCGCCGTTCGAACTGGCCAAACCGGTGGAGGACGCCCTGGTGGACGCCATGCTGGAGCTGGCCATCGGCGACGACAACTACCCTGGGGACGCCGTGACGTCGGCCAACTGGCCGGGCACCGCGCCGGGGGAGCGGGGCGTCAACAACGCGATCTCGCCCAAGTACTGCGACGTGTCCGGGTTCGCCGGCATCGCCGACCGGCCGGACGTGCTGTGGATCCGGGGCGACGCCGACCAGATCGTGTCCGACGCCTCCCTGGTCGACCTGGGCAACCTGGGCCAACTCGGCCTGGTGCCCGGCTGGCCCGGTGCCGACGTGTACCCGGCGCAGCCGATGGTCGCCCAGACCAGGGCCGTGCTGGACCGCTACCCGGGCCGCCACACCGAACACGTGCTGCCCGGCTGCAGGCACTCGCCGCACCTGGAACGGCCGGCCGAGTTCGCCGCGCTGGTCGGGGACTTCCTGGCCGAGGTCGACAAACAGGCAGGCTCGTGACGTCCGCACCGGCGCGCCGCCCGGGACCCAGGCCCGGCAGGGGTGAGGCGTCCCGGCGGCGCATCCTGGCCGCCGCCGAACAGGTCTTCGCCGACCTGGGGTTCCACGCGGCGTCCATCGTCAAGATCACCGAGGCGGCCGGCGTCGCGCAGGGCACGTTCTACCTGTACTTCGACTCGAAGCTGGCCGTCTTCGAGGAGGTGCTGCTCGATCTCAACCACCGGGTGCGCCAGGCGATGGCCGAGGGCGCCCGGGGCGCGACCACCAGGGAGGCGGCGGAACGCGGCGGCTTCGCCGGGTTCTTCCGCTTCACCGCCGAGCATCCGGCGCTGTACCGGGTGATCCGGCAGGCCGAGTTCGTCGCGCCCGCCCTGCTGGAACGCCACTACGCCACCATCGCCACCGGCTACGTCGACGGGCTGCGGCAGGCGATGGCCAGCGGGGAGATCGCCGACGCCGACCCGGAGGTGGTGGCGTGGGCGCTGATGGCGGTCGGCGAGAT
>DATEPR010000286.1:0-2477 GCA_035273045.1 Pseudonocardiaceae bacterium
CCAGCGGCAACCCGGGAAACCACCGCTCCCCCAACGCCTCCGCGACCGCCAGCCAGGCGGCGTCCAACTGCCGCGCGGGCGCGGGTGCCCGCCGCCCGGCCACCCGATAGGGCTGCTCCACCAACGCCACGTGCACCCCGACGGCGGTCGCGGCGCGCGTGGCGGCCACCAGGTCGGCGGCGTCCAACCCGCCGCCGGCGCCGTGCCCTAACAGGACGGCAGCACCCCCCTCGGCAGCGCAGTGCAGTTTCGCACGGGCGGTGCCGTGCGGTGTCTCGATCGAGAGCCGGGTCATCCCCGTGCGGAGGAGTCGGGGACGTCGAACAGCGCGGGGTCGTCGAGGTTCGCGGCCGGGACGACCTCCTTCACCAGGTCCGGTCCGTTGTTGCGGACACTGTTCACCGCGTCCGACACCGGCCGCAGTTCCAGCAGGTCGATCAGGGCCTGGTCGGGCGGGCCGAGCAGGTCGTCGACGTCGGCGCGGTCGGGGTCCAGCCAGGTGGCCCACGCCTCGGGGGCGAGCAGCAGCGGCATACGGTCGTGGATGCCGGTGAGTTGGCCGACCGCGTCGGTGGTCAGCACGGCACACGTGACCAGCGGTGGAGCGTCGGGCTCGGCGGCCGGGTCGCGCCAGGTGGACCACAGTCCGGCCATGGCGAGGCTGGCGCCGTCACCGCGGGTCATGAAGAACGGCTGGCGACCGGTGGCGTCCCTGCGCCACTCGAACCAGCCGTCGGCCGGCAGCAGGCATCGCCGCTTGGCCAGGGACGTGCGGAAGGCCGGTTTGCTCGCGGCCGTGTCGGCGCGGGCGTTGATCATCTTGGAGCCGACGGACTTGGACTTCGCCCAGTGCGGGATCAGCCCCCAGCGCATCACCCGCAGGCTGCGTTCGGTCCGGTCGGGGTCCGGCCGGCCCTCCTCGTCCCGGGGGTGCCGGTTCACCACCGAGATCACCTGTTTGGTCGGCGCGACGTTGAAGTCGGGCCGCGGCGCATCCTCACCGGTCGTGTCGACGGCGTCGAACTCGGCCGCCAGCGTGGCCGGATTCTTCGTGGACGCATACCTCCCGCACACAGCGCTCACCTCCCTGCCATCGTGGCACGCTGGACCGACACATGCGACCCATATGCCCCACCCCGCGCGTCGCCGCGTCACCCCTTGGTGCGGGATCATGTCCGGCATGACCCCGCAGCCCTGGCCGGCGCCCACGACGACGAACCCGCTGTCCGCCACCGTCACGGTGCCCGGCTCCAAGTCGATCACGAACCGGGCGTTGTTGCTGGCCGCGCTGGCGGACGGGCCGTCCACCGTCCGCCTACCGCTGCGCAGCAGGGACACCCAACTGATGGCCGACGCGCTGCGGGCGCTGGGCACGGAGATCACCGACCAACCGGAAGGCGCCCTGCTGGTGCGGCCGGACGAACTGCGCGGGCCGGCGGACGTGGACTGCGGGCTGGCCGGCACGGTGATGCGCTTCGTGCCGCCTGCCGCGGCGATCGCGGACGGTGACGTGCGGTTCGACGGTGACCCCCGGGCGAGGGAACGGCCGATGGGCACGATGCTGGACGCGTTGCGCGGCCTGGGCGCTGAGGTCACCGGTGACCGGTTGCCGTTCACCCTGCACGGCACCGGCGCGCTGCCCGGCGGCACGGTCACCATCGACGCCTCGGCGTCGTCGCAGTTCGTGTCCGGCCTGCTGCTGTCCGGCGCCCGCTACGCCAAGGGCGTCACCGTCCACCACGACGGCAAACCGGTGCCGTCGCTGCCGCACATCGAGATGACGGTGGACAACCTCCGGTCCGTCGGCGTGGACGTGGACGACTCCGAACCCAACGTCTGGCGGGTGGCGCCGGGCGCGGTCCGGCCGAAGGACTGGCTGGTCGAGCCGGACCTGTCGAACGCGACACCGTTCCTGGCCGCGGCGGCCGTGGTCGGCGGCGCCGTGACGGTGCCGGACTGGCCCTCCGTGACCACCCAGCCGGGTGACGCGATCCGCGGCATCCTCACCGCGATGGGCGTGGCCGTGCGGCTCGACGCCACCGGACTGACGGTCACCGGCGACGGCACACTGTCCGGTGTGGACATCGATCTGCACGACATGGGCGAGCTCACGCCGACGGTGGCGGCGCTGGCGGCCCTGGCCGAGGGGCCGTCCTGGCTGCGCGGCATCGCCCACCTGCGGGGCCACGAGACCGACCGGTTGGCGGCGCTGGTCACCGAGATCAACCGGCTCGGCGGCGACGCGGAGGAGACCGACGACGGGCTCGTCATCCGGCCGCGCGCCATGCACGGCGGCACCTGGCGGGCCTACGCCGACCACCGGATGGCCACGGCCGGCGCGGTGATCGGGTTGCGGGTGCCCGGTGTCGAGGTCGACGACATCGGCACGACCGCCAAGACGTTGCCGGATTTCCCAGCGATGTGGTCGCGGATGCTGGGCGCCGGGTGACGTCGCGCGACTGGCGCCGGCTGGACGA
>DATEPR010000287.1:0-2570 GCA_035273045.1 Pseudonocardiaceae bacterium
TATTGCCCAGCGCGTCGGCGTTCCTGGCCAGGTGCGCCACCACGTGGGTACGCCGCCAGCCGGGCAGGCCGGACGTCCCGCCGAGTTCGTCGTCGGACAACGCGGCCACGGCGGACTCGACTCGCTCGGTGCCCTCGGCCAGCCAGCCCAGCGACCGGGCCAGTGGCGGGGTCATGCCGGTTTCTCCGCGCGGCACCGGTTGCGGCACTCGCCGATGCCGGCGACGGTCGTGGTGACGACCGTGCCGTCGGTCAGGTGGCGCTTCGGGTCCCTGGCGTGCCCGACACCGCCGGGCGTGCCGGTGGCGACGATGTCGCCCGGCGCGAACGGCAGGATCGTCGACACGTAGCCGACCAGGTCCTCCGGCCCGAACACCAGGTCGCCGGTGGACGCGGACTGCGTCCGTTCGCCGTCCACCTCGCAGGACAGGTCCAGCGCGGGCACCGGCTCCCCCGGCTCGATCACCACCAGGTACGGCCCGACCGGCGTGGTGTTCGCGAACGTCTTGCCCTGCAACCATTGCGTGGTGCGATACTGCCAGTCGCGGGCGGTGACGTCGTTGAGCACGGTGACGCCGGCGATCTCGGTGCCGTGCCCGAGGACGACGGCCAGCTCCGCCTCCCAGTCCATCGCGTCGGACGCGGCGGGTAGCACGATGTCGTCGTACGCGCCGATCAGCGCGGGCGGGAACTTCGCGAACAGCGTGGGATGGGCCGGCAGGTCGCGGCCCATCTCCAGGATGTGCTGCCGGTAGTTCAACCCGACGCAGATGACCTTCTCCGGTTTCGGCACCACCGGCGCGAAGTCCAGTTCGGCGGCGCTCCTGGCCGGACCGTCGGCGGCCGCCCTGGTCCGCCAGTCCGGATGGCGCAGCAGGGCGCCGACGTCCGGCTCACCCAGCTCGACAACGTGGTCGTCCTCGACCCGCACCGCGACGGTGGCGCCGGGCACACGGACCGTGGCCAGCCTCATCGGGCGTCCGTCCCGGTCTGCGAGCGGTGCAGGCGCAGTGCCTGGTAGACGGGTGCGTCGCTGAACGTGAACAGGTCCAGGTCGGTGCCCGCGTGGAAGGACAGCGCCTGCCAGGACGGCACGGCCACCAGGTCGCCGGTGGCGACGTCGATCCGCCGCTCGCCCACGTGCACGGTGCCCTCCCCGGAGAACACCTGCCACACCGAGGAGCCGACCGTGCGGGTGACCGGCGTTGCGGTGCCGGCGGTGAGCCGGTGCATCTCGGTGCGCAGGGTGGCCAGCGCGTCCTTTCCGGTGGCGGGGTTCACGAACCGGATGCCGGCGTGGCCCGGTCCGATGGCGCCCGGGTGGCCTTCGGCGGCCAGGGTGAGCTGGGCGGTGAGCGCGTCGTCGGTGTGCTGCCACCGGAAGGCGGGCATGGGTGCCACGGGCGGCGGGTCGTCGATGCCCGCCAGTGGCCGCAGCCCGGGGTGGGCCCAGAGTTGTTCGCCCCTGGACACGTGTGGCGTGCTGGTGTCGGAGATGGTGTCCGGGCCGAACTCGAAGAAACCGGCGTCCAGCCCGGCGACCAGCGGGATGTCCAGGCCGTCCAGCCACGCCATCGGGCGGTCGGTCGGGTTGTGGTGCTCGTGGAACGCCCAGCTCGGGGTGAGCAGCAGGTCACCGCGGCGCATGGCGACGGGGTCGCCGTCGACGACGGTCCACACGCCTTCGCCTTCGACGACGAACCGGAACGCGCCCTGGGTGTGCCGGTGTGCCGGTGCGACCTCGCGTGGCCCGAGGTACTGGATCGCGGCCCACAGGGTGGGCGTGGCGTACGGCTCGCCGTGCAGGCCGGGGTTGGCCAGCGCGATGGCGCGCCGCTCACCGCCCCTGCCCACCGGAACGAGCTCGCCTGCGCGTTCCGCGATCGGGTAGAGGTCGCGCCACCGCCACACGTGCGCCTTCGCGGCGGGCTGCGGCGTGAGCGGCATCAGGTCCTCGCGCTGCGTCCACAGCGGCAGCAGGCCCGCGGCGGCGAAGTCGCGGTACAACGTCTCCAGCGCCGGATCGGTGGTCGTCATGCGGGAACTCCTTGTTGGGTGGGCGCCGAGCCGCTCGGTGCCGATGCGGCTCGACCGGTGACGAAGGACGTGCTGACGATCGCGAGCGCCGCCGCGATCGCGACCACGAAGAACAGGGCGGACGTGCCGCCGAACGCGCCGAGCAGCGCGCCGCCGATGGACGGGCCGAGGATGCCGCCGACGCGGCCGAAGCCGAGCATCAGGCCCTCGCCGGTGCCCCTGGCCTGGACCGGGTAGGTGATGGCGCAGACGTTGTTGAGCAGGAACTGCCCGCCGATGATGAAGAGACCGGCACCGGCAGCTGCGGCGATGTCGATGGCGGTGCCGCCGGCCAGTGCCATGACGATGGAGGCGAGCACGCCCAGGGCGCACCACAGCATGAGGCTGCGGCGGGCGCCCAGCCAGCGGTCGGCGACGAAGCCGCCGAGCAGTGCGCCGACGATCGAGGTGCCCTGGAGGATCGCGCCGAACGCGAAGGAGGTGGCGAAGCCGTTGCCGCGCTGGATCATCAGCTCCGGGGTCCAGGTGGCCAGG
>DATEPR010000288.1:0-8473 GCA_035273045.1 Pseudonocardiaceae bacterium
GGCGGCCACCGCGTCGGCCACGTCCGCCGGGGTGGCCTGCGCCGACACGCCGAGCGCGTGCTCGTGGTCGTGCGGCTGCACCACCTGGTACGGGTCGCCGCCGGCCATCCTGCTGACACCGCCGATGGTCATCGTCAGCTCGTGCCGCTCACCCTTCAGCTCGGCGATCCGCCTGCTCAGCGACTCGCGTTCGGCGCTGCCCGGCGCGTAGCCGCGCACCGGTTCGTTGGCGGGCACGGGAACGGACGTGACGGCATCCATCGGTGTGGCCTCCCAGTGTCTCGTGCCGCTGCTCGTGGCGTGCGGCTACATCAGTTCCAGCAGGAACGGGAGTTCCTGCGGCGCGTACCAGGCTAGTTCGTGGTCCTCGGCGTCCCCGAGGGTGAACTCGGCGTCCGGGTCGCCGAGATCGGCCGCCTCCACGACGGCCGACGCTGCCCGCACCGCGGCCTCCGCGGCCTCGCCGTCCACGTGCACGGCGGCGACCTGACTCATCAGCACCGGCCCGGCCAGCCGGACGACGGCGTAGTCCAGGTCCGGCCGCAACGCGGCGCCATCGACGTCGGCCGCGACGACCGCCCGGCGCGGCACCGTGGACGGGTCGGCGTCCAGTTCGGTGGCCAGCAGACGCAGCGATGCCAGGGCGGCGTCGGCCATCGCGGCGTACTCCAGTTCCTCGGTGTCGCCGGTGGCGTAGGACTCGCGCAGCATCGGGGTGAGGGCGAACGCGGTGCCCCCGACCGCCGCCAACTCACCCGTCTTGACCAGCGTGCGCAGCATGGTCAGCGTCGCCGGGATGTAGACCCTCACCGCACCATCCTGCACCCGCCGCCGACCGGGTGCCCGGTCAACCCGGCACCGTGGCCAGCAGTTCGTCCAGCGACTCCTCGACCATCCTGGCCAGCGTGTCCACGTCCGGCATCGCGGCCCGGTCGGCGTTCAGGCCGAAGTAGACGCCACCGTCGTAGGAGGTCACCCCGATCGCCACGGCCTGGTTGCGGGCCAACGGCACCACAGGGAACATCTCCAGCATCTTCGCGCCCGCCGCGTACAGCGACACCTGCGGTCCCGGCACGTTCGTCACCAGGATGTTGAAGATCCGCTGGGAGAACACGCTCGCCGCACGGGCACCGAGCGCGTGCAGCGTCGGCGGCGCGAACCCGCCCAGCCGCACCAGCGCGTCCGCCGCCACCGGCTGGCCGGCGTCGGACCGGGCCTTCATCGCGTGCGCCACGTGCTGCAACCGCAGCACCGGGCTCGGCTCGCCGACCGGCAGGTCCACCAGGTAGGCGGACACCTTGCCGCCGGCCAGCCCGGCCGGCGTGTCCAGGGTCGCCTCGTCCCGCACCGACAGCGGCGCCATCGCCCGCACCGTCGTACCGGACGTCACCATCTCGCCCCGGGACATCAGCCACGACCGCAACGCTCCCGCCACCACGGCCAGCACCACGTTGTTCACGGTGCCGCCGTGGGCCGCGCGGACCTGTTTCAGGTCGGCCAGCGTCGCCCTGGCCATGGCGAACCGGCGTCCCGCCGTGATCGGCACGTTCAACGGCCCACTCGGCGCCGGCCGGGCCGCCGTGGTCAGCGCCGACAGCACACCCGACACCGCGCCCGCCACCTTGTGCACGGTCGACGTGACGTCCTCCACCGCGGACCGCACGTTGTCCACCAGCGCACCCGGCCGCTGCACCACCTCGGCCACCGCGTCGGTCAGCAGCCGCACGTTGCCCGGTTCCGGCTCCGGCATCCACAGTTGCTGCTCGCCGTCCTCCTGGCTCGGCGACATGTCCAGGATCACCTGGCCGATCTCGATCGCGCCGATGCCGTCCACCATCGCGTGGTGCGTCTTGGTGATGAGGGCGAACCGGTTCCGCTGCAAGCCTTCGACCAGGTATAACTCCCACAGCGGCCGGTGGTGGTCCAGCGGGCGGGACATCAGCCGGGCGACGAGTTCGGCCAGTTGCGCGTCGGTCCCCGGCTTGGGCAACGCCGACAACCGCACGTGATGGGTGATGTCGAACCCGGTGTCGTCCGTCCACACCGGACGCGCCAGGTGACCGGGCACGTGCCGCACCCGCTGCCGGTAGCGCGGGACCAGGGACAGGCGCTGCTCGATCAGTTCGAGCAGCCGCTCGTAGTCGAAGCCGCCGCGCGGCCGGCGGAAGATCGCGACCCCACCGATGTGCATCGGTGTGCTGGCGTCCTCCAGGTACAACATCGAGGCGTCGAGCGCCGACAGGCGGTGCGGCATGGGACCGATACTGGCACAACCCGGCTGCCGTGCCATGCTGCGCGGATGCCGGAGATCTCGCCCAAGGACCGGTTCGTGACCGTCTACGGCCGCAAGCCGGTGCTGGAGGCGCTGGCCGACCCCGCGCTGACCGTGGACAAGGTCATCCTCGCCGACACCGCCCGGGGTGCGGCCGCGGCCGAAATCCTGCGTGCGGCCGGGTCGCGCGGGGTGCCGGTGCGGCGGGCCAGCGCGCACCGGGTGAAGGTGCTGGCCGGGAACGGCAAGCAGGACCAGGGTGTGCTGGCCGACGTGGTGGCGCCCCGGATGCGCCCGCTGGCGGCGGTCCTGTCCGGCGGCGCGCCTCCGGACGTGTTGGTGCTGGACGGGATCACCACGCCGGCGAACGTCGGCATGATCATCCGCACTGCCGTCGCCGCCGGTGTGGGCGGGATCGTGCTGCCACGGCGGGGCGTGGCGAGTGTCGACCCTCTGGTGGTCAAGTCGTCGGCCGGGGTGGCGTTCCGGGCGCCGCTGCTGCGGTGCGCCACGGCCGCGGAAGGGGTCGACGCGCTTCGTTCCGCCGGCTACCGGGTGTTCGGCCTGGACGGCCGGGCCGAGACGTCGGTGTTCGAGTCGTCGTTTCCCAGGCGGTCCGCCTTCGTGCTGGGCGGCGAGACGGCCGGGGTGGGGCCGGACGTGCGCGGGTTGGTGCACGAGTGGGTGCGGATCCCGATGGCCGGCGGGGTGGAGTCGCTGAACGTGGCGAGCGCGGCGGCCGTGCTTTGCTTCGAACTGGTCCGCCGAAGGTAAAGGCACTGGTCACACGATAGGGCGAACATTGTCACGATTGCCCGGTCTCGCTGCTCTGTGTTCCGACAAGGTCCACAACTCACGACCGGGAACATGCCATGCCAACCGCGACAGCCGCCGTCCTGCCCACGATCCGCCCCCTCGCCGACCACCGCCGCCTCACCCGGCCCCGCCTGGTCGTGCTGCCCGCCACGCCACCCGCACCGGCACCGACACCACCCGCCGCGCCCGACATGGCGGCGGTGCGGCAACTGCTGACGGGAGTGCTGGAAGTGATGGAGGGCAGGCGCTCACCGGGCCAGTTGACGGGCGTGCTGCCCTGCCGGTACGAGCGATCACTGCTGAAGTCGGCCCTGGCCGCCGGCCCAGGCGTGCGGCGGCTCCAGTCGCTGCACGCCAGCCGAACCGCGGCCGACATCGTCGACATCTGCGCACGTGTGGAGCACCGCGGCCGGTCCCGAGCCCTGGCCGGCCGCCTGACCCACCAGGCCAACCGCTGGCAACTCACCCAACTCGAACTCGTGTAAGCCCGGCCGCGACGGTCGTGTCGTCCGGGCGGGGCCGCCGCGCCCGGCCCGGACGGCGACCACGGTCGCGATCGGCTCGCCTCCTGGCCCTACCGCTCGGCCAAGAGGGCTCAGCCGACCTCGCGGGTTACCGACGGGGGCGGGGCTTGCGGCCGGCCTTCGCCTTGGCTCGGGCCTGTTCGCGGCGCTCCCGGCGGGTACCGCCACTTGTTTCGCTGTCGTTGGTGCGGCGGGATTCCACGCCACCGTCTTCGGCGGGGCCGCTGTAGGTCAGGCGCTGGGCACTGGCCGCCTGTGGCTCACCCAGGCCCTTGCCGCCCAACGCCGGCGGCACGTGGCCGTCGACCGCCCTCGGCTGTGGCGGTGGCGGCGGGGTGCGGCGAGACCTCGGGACGGCGTCCTCCAGGTGGCCGTTGGCGCGGCCGTTGGGGACGGCGTCGCGGACCAGGCCGGGGATGTCGCCGGCGGCGGGCTGGGTGGGCTGGGGCGGCGGCGTCACCTCGACCTGGAGAGTGAACAGGTAGCGGACCGAGTCCTCCTTCAGCGCGTCCAGCATGCCGCTGAACATGTCGAAGCCCTCACGCTGGTACTCCACCAGCGGATCCCGCTGCGCGTACGCACGCAGGCCGATGCCCTCCTTGAGGTAGTCCATCTCGTAGAGGTGCTCGCGCCACTTCTGGTCCAGCACGGACAGGACGACCTTGCGCTCAAGGTCGCGCATCGTGCCAGGGCCACCCATGCCGTCGACGAACGCCTCACGCTGCTGGTACTGCTCGCGGACGTCGGCCAGCACGGCCTCCAGCAGTTCGTCCGCGGTCAGCTCCTCACCGTCGTCCTCGTCGTGGACCAGCGTCTTCCAGTCGAGCTGGATCGGGTACAGCATCTTCAGCGCGTTCCACAGCTTGGGGAGGTCCCAGTCCTCGGCGTAGCCGGCACTCGTCTCCCCGTTGACGTACGCGGTGACGACGTCGGTGATCATGTGCTGGACCTGGTCGGCGATGTCCTGGCCTTCCAGCACCCGGCGGCGCTCGCCGTAGATGACCTTGCGCTGCTCGTTCATCACCTCGTCGTACTTGAGGACGTTCTTCCGGATCTCGAAGTTCTGCTGCTCGACCTGGGTCTGCGCGCTCCGGATCGCCCTCGTCACCATCTTGTGCTCGATCGGCACGTCGTCGGGCACCCGCAGGCTGGTCATGATCCGCTCGACCATGCCGGCGTTGAACCGCCGCATCAACTCGTCGCCCAGCGACAGGTAGAACCGGGACTCGCCGGGGTCGCCCTGGCGGCCGGAACGACCGCGCAACTGGTTGTCGATGCGCCGCGCCTCGTGCCGCTCGGTGCCGAGCACGTACAGGCCGCCGAGTTCGATGACCTCCTCGGCCTCGGCCTTGGACTCCTGAGTGAGCTCCGCGTACAGCGGCGCCCACGCGGCCTGGTACTCGTCCGGCGTCGCCTCCGGGTGGAGGCCGCGTTCCCGCAGCTCGTGGTCGGCGATGATGTCGGGGTTGCCGCCCAGCACGATGTCGGTACCGCGGCCGGCCATGTTGGTGGACACCGTGACCGCGCTCTTGCGGCCGGCCTTGGCGACGATCAGCGCCTCACGGTCGTGGTGCTTGGCGTTGAGCACCTCGTGCGGAATGCCCATCCGCACCAGTTGCTTGGACAGGTACTCGGACCGTTCGACGCTGGTGGTGCCGACCAGCACCGGCTGGCCCTTGGCGTGCCGCTCCGCGATGTCCTCGGCGACCGCGTTGAACTTGGCCTCCTCGGTCTTGTAGATCAGGTCGGAGCGGTCCTCGCGGATCATCGGCCGGTTGGTCGGGATGGTCACCACGCCGAGCTTGTAGATCTGGTGCAGCTCGGCCGCCTCGGTCTGGGCGGTACCGGTCATGCCGGCGAGCTTCTCGTAGAGGCGGAAGAAGTTCTGCAGCGTGATGGTGGCCAGAGTCTGGTTCTCGGCCTTGATCTCCACGCCTTCCTTGGCCTCGATGGCCTGGTGCATGCCCTCGTTGTAGCGGCGGCCGGCGAGCACGCGGCCGGTGAACTCGTCGACGATGAGGACCTCGCCGTTGCGGACGATGTAGTCCTTGTCCTTGGTGTACAGCTCCTTGGCCTTGAGGGCGTTGTTCAGGAAGCCGACCAGCGGGCTGTTCGCGGCCTCGTACAGGTTGTCGATGCCGAGCTGGTCCTCGATGTACGCCACGCCCTGTTCGGTGACGCCCACGGTGCGCTTGCGCTCGTCGACCTCATAGTGGACGTCCTTGCGCATCATCGGGGCCATGCGGGCGAACTCGGTGTACCAGCGGGACGACTGGTCGGCCGGGCCGGAGATGATCAGCGGGGTCCTGGACTCGTCGATGAGGATGGAGTCGGCCTCGTCGACGATGGCGTAGTTGTGGCCGCGCTGCACGGTGGCGTCCAGCGACCAGGCCATGTTGTCGCGCAGGTAGTCGAAGCCGAACTCGTTGTTGGTGCCGTAGGTGATGTCGGCGTTGTACGCCTCGCGCCGCTGGTCGGGCGTCATGTCGTTGAGGATCACGCCGACGGTCAGGCCGAGGAAGCGGTGGATGCGGCCCATCCACTCCGAGTCACGTTTGGCCAGGTAGTCGTTGGTGGTGACGATGTGTACGCCGTCGCCGGAGAGGGCGTTGAGGTAGGCCGGCAGCACACAGGTCAGGGTCTTGCCCTCACCGGTGCGCATCTCGGCGACCTGGCCGAGGTGCAGCGCGGCACCACCCATGAGCTGGACGTCGTACGGGCGCTGGCCGAGGATGCGCCTGGCACCCTCCCTGGCCACGGCGAACGCCTCCGGGAGGAGTTCGTCGAGCGTTTCGCCCTCGGCGTAGCGGTCGCGGAACTCGTCGGTCTTGGCACGCAACTCGGCGTCCGAGAGCTCGACCAGATCGTCTTCCAGGGAGTTGATGTGCACTGCGATGTTGCGCAGGCGCTTGAGCATCTTGCCCTCGCCCGCGCGGAGCAGTCGATTCAACACCATCCGGTCCCGACCTCGCTAGCTGTTCGTCACGCGCCCGCGCGCCGGACGCCCTCGCCATATCGTAGGCAAGCCCGACAGCCTGGTGCACCGGCACAGGGGTTACTGCGGAGTGGTCCGCTCGTCATCCTCAACGAACGGACCACTCCGTCGAGTTCCGCGAGGCCGGAGTCGGTGTACCGATCCGGTGATGGCGCCTGTTTCGCCTGGTCAGGCCAGCCGGATGACGCCGTAGTCGAAACCCTTCCGCCGGTACACGACGGCCGGCTGGCCGGAGTCCGCGTCGGCGAAGAGGTAGAAGTCGTGGCCGACCAGTTCCATCTCGTAGAGGGCCTGGTCAATGGTCATGGGCTTGGCCGAGTGTTCCTTGTTGCGGACGACGCGGCCGGGCTGGTGGCCTGGGTCGTAGTCGTCGTCGTGGCGCGGCCCCGGGATGTCGGCAGCGCCGTGGACGGTGGCAGGGTCGACGCCGGCCTCTGTGTCGTCACGCTCGTCGAGGAGCGCGACGGGTGTCGCGATCTGGGCACTGGAACGAGCGTCGAGCTCGGCGGGACGCGGTGCCACGTCCGCCAGCGCACCGGCCGTCGCCTGGCCGACGGAGGCGGGACTGCGCCGCCCGTAGTGCACTCTGCGGCGGTCGTGCATCCGGCGCAGACGGTTCTCGAGTTTGGCGACCGCGCAGTCCAGGGCTCCGTAGAAGTCTGCCGCGCATGCCTCGGCCCGCACTGCCTGGCCGCGCACCCTGGTGGTGATCTCGACGCGCTGGCAGCTCTTGTGCTGCCGGCGATTCGGCTCGTGGAACAGCTCCACGTCGAAATGGAGGAGTTTCCTGTCGTAACGTTCGAGACGACTCAACTTCGCCGTCACCAGCACCCGGTAGTGATCGGGCACCTCGACGTTCCGGCCCTTCACGACGATGTCCATACACGACCTCCCTCGCCCTTGCGAGCTCGTAGGTTGCAGGCGCCGGCGGCTCGTCAACGAGCGCTGGACAGTCACCCTGGGGTGATCATCGGGGAAGTTCAGCGCTCTGCCGGCGCCAGGATCATGGGCTTGTCGCCTCCTTCCCGTCTGCCGGGTCGGCTGATAGCGCAGCACGTTAGACCCGGATCAGCGACGGCAAAAGCCCCCGAGACGGGGTAAGTACGAGTACTACCGACGGTGACCGCCGGCCGGCCCGTGAGGATGATCGACTCGCGTGAACATGCGGCACCGGCCGTCGCTGGCACCGGCGCGGACAGGCCCTCCAACAAGGTCACAAACTGGCAACGAGGGAGGCCGCCGGTGGGTTCCCGGCGACTCGGGAGCGTGACCGGCGGCTGTTCTCATTCAGTGAGAACCACACTTGTGGGTGACAACGGATCGGTGGCGGTCGGGCGTGACGAAGCGCGCCACCGGCCCGGTGTGGACGGTGACGATCGGTGGCCGCCGCATATGCCCATCGGAGCCTGGTGGGGCGGTTGCGCTCAGGCTGTGGCGCGATTCCGCGGCGCCGACCATGGCGACCAGGCGGCCGCCGCCAGCATCACGGCTCCGGGGCCTCCGGCTCGCGGCGATCCCGCCACACCGACGCCGCATCTCCCAGATGACTGACAGCGCCAGCATCGCGGCCCGGCACCCCCGGCACACCGCAATCCCGCCACACCGACAGCGCTCGTCCAGATGACTGACAGCACCAGCATCACGACCCGGCGGATGACCCCGCCACGCGGACGCCGCATGTCCCGGGTGACTGGCAGCACCAGCATCGCGGCCCGGCGGGTGATCCCGCCGCGCTCGTGGCCGCCTCCGCTGGCCGCCGACGACTGGCTCTGCGGGCGGCCTGCGTCCCGATGCGCAGCGACTTCGCTCGTGGTCGGCTACACCGTGGCCGTCAATGTCAGCATCGCGGTCACCTCCAGTCCGGCC
>DATEPR010000289.1:0-2012 GCA_035273045.1 Pseudonocardiaceae bacterium
TCGACGCGATCACCCGGGACGTGCTGCAGCGGGAGCTGCTGCGCGTGTGGCGGACCACGGGGACGGCCGTCCTGTTCGTCACCCACGACGTCCGCGAGGCCGTCCGGCTCGGCCAGCGGGTCGTCCTGCTGTCCACCCGGCCGGGGCGCGTCGTGCGGGAATGGGCCGTGGACGGCGTGCGGGGCCGCCAGGAGTTCGCCATGGCCGACCAGATCAGCGCCCGGCTGCGGGAGGTGACCACCGACGATGACACTCGTGTCGAGCCCCCGGCGTGACCGGTCCGGCCCGGCCGCCGTCGAGCAGGCCCCGGCCGCGCGACCCGCCCGGTGGCGGCGAACGGTCCGGGTGCTCCTGCCGCCGGTCGTGGCGCTGGTGCTGTTCGTGGCCGCGTGGCAGGCGTTGTGGGCACTGGCGTTCTGGCCGGAGTACCAGCTGCCCGCGCCGCTGACCGTCTGGTCGGTGCTCTGGCAGCGGATCGCCGACGGCCAGATCGTCGGTCTGGTGTGGACGTCGCTGCACCGCGCGGTGCTCGGTTTCCTTGCCGCCATGGTGATCGCGACGCCGCTGGGCCTGCTCGTCGCCCGCGTCAAGCTGGTCGGTGCCGCGCTCGGACCGCTGCTGTCCGGCCTGCAGAGCCTGCCGTCGGTGGCGTGGGTCCCCGCGGCGGTGCTCTGGTTCGGGCCCACGAACGCGGCCATCTACCTGGTGATCCTGCTGGGCGCGGTGCCCTCGATCGCGAACGGGCTGGTGGCCGGCATCGAGCAGATCCCGCCCATGCTGCCCAGGGTCGCGCACGCGCTGTGCGCCGGCCGGTGGGCGACGATCCGGCACGTCCTGCTGCCGGCCGCGTTGCCCGGCTACCTCGCCGGCCTCAAGCAGGGCTGGGCGTTCTCGTGGCGGTCGCTGATGGCCGCCGAACTGATCGCGGTGTCCCCGCAACTCGGCCTCGGGCTGGGCGCCTTTCTCGACATCGGCCGGTCGCTCAACGACATGCCCACCGTCATCGCCGCCATCGGCCTGATCCTGCTCGTCGGCATCGGCGTGGACCTGCTCGTGTTCCGGCCGGTCGAGCGAGCGGTCCTGCGGGCGCGTGGCCTGGCCACCACCCGGTGAATCCGACGGCTCAGTTGATGTCGAACTCGTTCCCCTCGGGGTCCCGCATCCCGACCGCGTAGTGGTCGACTCCCTCGGAGTACATGACGACGGTGATGGTGGCGCCCAGGCCGGCCAGGCGGCTGGCTTCGGCGTCCACGCGCTGCTTCCGCACCTCGATCGGATCCGTCCGGTCGCCGCTGGCGTGGATGTCGATGTGCAGCCGGTTCCGCACGGTCTTCGCGTCCTCGACCACGTGGAACCAGATGGCCGGTCCACCGCCGTGCGGGTCGCTGATCCGGTCCGTGCCGCCGGTCAGCATGTCGTCCGGCAGCCCCAGGTCGCGGTAGTAGTCGTCCCACGTGGCGAAACCGGCCGGGGGCGGTGCGAGTTCATAACCCAGGGCGGCGGCCCAGAAACCGGCCTGGCGGTGGGGATCGGCGCAGTCGATCACCAGCTGGTAGCGGACGGACATCGGATCCCCTTCACATCGTGCGTTGCCCGCCATCCTGCCAGTGCGAGCCGTGGACCGGCCCTGGCGCGAGACCGAGGCAGTCGGGGACTGCCCGGGCAGTCCCCGACCTGGCGCTCGGCGATCAGAAGGCGGTCGGGCCGTTCACGACGACGTCCGGGTCGACCGGCGGCGAGCCGCCGGTGAACAGGACGGGATCGTCGAGCATCGGCACACCGCCACCGTGGACCGACTGCCGGGCGGCGGCCATCGGTTCGTCGAACACCGTGCCGGCGGGCGGGGTCGCCTCGGCGAACACCGGCACCGCCTGGTGCTGGCCGGCGAGCAGGGACGTGGAGATGTAGTCGCCGACCATGACGCCCTGGGTGGTGTTCGCCAGCCAGTCCAACTGCATCGGTCCGGCCAGTGTGTGCGGGTCGGCCCAGTGGCTGCCGGCGTCGCGGGACGA
>DATEPR010000290.1:0-10631 GCA_035273045.1 Pseudonocardiaceae bacterium
CGACCGCGAGGGGCGACCGGATGAAGCTGGCCGGTGCGCGCGCCCTGGTCACCGGGGCGTCGTCGGGCATCGGCGCGGCCACCGTGACCCGCCTGGCCGCGCAGGGTGCCGAGCCGCTGCTGGTGGGCAGGAACAAGGCGGCACTGGACAAAGTGGACGGTGCGGCGCTGTCGGTCGACCTGGGCCGGCCCGGCGCCGCACAGGAGATCGCGGACTGGGCCGGGCGGGTGGACCTGCTGGTGTGCAACGCGGGCGTCGGCTGGGCCGGCGACCTGGCCGAGCAGGACCTGGCCGCCATCGGCGAACTGGTCACGGTGAACCTGACCGCACACCTGGAACTGGCCCGGCTGCTGCTGCCGGGCATGGTGGCCAGGGGTTCCGGGCACCTGGTGCTGGTGTCGTCGATCGCCGGGTGTCTCGGCGTCGCGGACGAAGCCGTCTACGCCGCGACCAAGGCGGCCATGCGCACGTTCGCCGACAGCGTCCGGCTGGCCACCGCGAAGGCCGGCGTCGGCGTGACCGTGGTGGTGCCGGGCGTGGTGGACACGCCGTTCTTCAGCCGGCGCGGCCGGCCGTACGACCGTACCCGGCCGAAGCCGGTGCCGGCGGACGACGTCGCCGCCGCGCTCGTGGCCGCCGTGCTGCGCGACCGGTCCGAGGTGTTCGTGCCGGCGTGGCTGCGCTTCCCGGCCCGCCTGCACGGCGCCCTGCCCGGCCTGGTCTTCCGACTACAGCGCCGGTTCGGCTGAACGCCGAACCGGCGCCGGTCGACACTAGTCGCGCACCGCGCGGATGGACTCCTTGAGCGACCCCATGGTGGCCAGGACGGCGCTCGGCTCGTACCCGCAGTGCGCCATGCAGTTGTTGCAGCGCGGGTCCTTGCCCCTGCCGTAGGCGTCCCAGTCGGTGGTCTCGACGAGTTCCTTGTAGGTCTTCACGTAGCCGTCGCTCATCAGGTAGCACGGCTTCTGCCAGCCCAGCAGCGAATAGGACGGAATGCCCCACGCGGTGCACTGGAAGTCGACCTTGCCCTCCAGGAAGTCCAGGAACAGCGGCGAGTGGTTGAGGCGCCAACGCTTGCGCCTGCCGTCCGCGAACACCTTGCGGAACAGCTCCCTGGTCTCCTGCACGCCCAGGAAGTGGTCCTGGTCCGGGGCCTTCTCGTAGGCGTAGGCGGGAGAGATCATCATCTGGTCGACCTGCGCCTCGTCGTTGAGGAAGTTCAGCACGTCGATGATGGTCTGCGGGGTGTCGGTGTTGAAGAACGTGGAGTTCGTGGTGACCCGGAAGCCGCGGCTCTTGAGCTCGTTGATCGCCTCGATCGCCTCGTCGAACACGCCTTCCTTGTTCACCGACTCGTCGTGCCGCTCGCGCAGCCCGTCGATGTGCACGGCCCACTGGAAGTACGGCGACGGCTTGAAGTTGAACTTGTCGATCCGCTTGCGCACCAGCAGCGCGTTGGTGCACAGCACGACGTACTTGCGGCGCTTCACCAGTTCGCTGACGATCTGGTCGATCTGGGGGTGCATCAGCGGCTCGCCACCGGCGATGGACACCATCGGCGCACCGGACTCGACCACGGCCCCCACAGCCTGTTCGACCGGCATCCGCTGCTTCAGGACGTCGTGCGGGTGCTGGATCTTGCCGCAACCGGCGCACGCCAGGTTGCAGGCGAACAGCGGTTCGAGTTCGACCAGCAGCGGGAACTTCTTGTTGCGGAGCAGCTTCTGCTTGGCGACGTACGCGCCTACTCGAACCGCCTGCCGAAACGGCACCGGCATTACTGACGCACCTCCTTGGGGAGTGTGAAACGAACGGTCTCCGTGGTCACGGAACGCTCGGCCACGTCGAGCCGACCGAGGCCGCCGAGCGCGGCGACCAGTTCGGTGACGAGTTCGGGCGGGGCGGACGCCCCGGCCGACACGCCGATCGTGCGGACGCCGGCCAGCCAGTCCAGTTGGACGTCGCCGACGTCGTCGACGAGGTACGCGCGGGCGCCTTCGCGCTGCGCCACCTCGACCAGTCGCCGCGAGTTCGACGAGTTCGCCGAACCCACGACCAGGACCAGCTCCGCGGCACCGGCGACGCCCCGGACCGCCCGCTGGCGGTTCGTGGTCGCATAGCAGATGTCGTCCGAGTTGGGTCCGTTCAGGGCGGGAAACCTCCTGCGCAGCGCGGTGACGATGCCGTCCGCCTCGTCCGCGGCGAGAGTGGTCTGCATCAGGTAGCTGACCCGGTCCGGATCGGGCACCCGCAACGAGTCTACTTCGGACTCATGTTCGACGAGGACGGTGTGCTCCGGTTCCTCGCCCAGGGTGCCCTCGGTCTCCTCGTGTCCGGCGTGGCCGATGAACAGGATGGTGTCGCCCTGCCTGGCGAACCGCCGCGCCTCGCTGTGCACCTTGGCCACCAGCGGGCAGGTGGCGTCCACCACGTCCATGCCCCTGCCGGCGGCCTCGCGCCGCACGCTGGGCGCCACGCCGTGCGCGGAGAACACCACGGTGGCGCCGTCGGGCACCTCGTCCAGTTCGTCCACGAACACGGCACCGCGCCGCTCCAGGTCGGCCACGACAATGGCGTTGTGGACGATCTGCTTGCGCACGTAGATCGGACCCGGCCGGCGGTCGAGCAGTTCGGCGACGATGTCGATGGCCCGTTCCACGCCGGCGCAGAACGACCGGGGGCTGGCCAGTAACACCTGGCGGTCGCCGACCGCGTTCGCCCACGCCACCAGCGCCGGGCCGACCCCGGCCAGCACCCTGGTCGCGGTGATCCCGGTGGCCACGGTGCCCGGCCGGACCAGCGGCCGGCTCGGCGTGTCGGTGATGACCCGGACCACGGCCAGCGGCCGGCCATCGGCGGCGTCGGCCAGGAACGCCGACTCCATGTCCACGGCCAACGCCCCGGTGGCGCCGAGTTCGGCCCGTTCCGCGCCGTGCACCACGTGGTCGCAGGACACGATCGGGCCGAGCCGCACGGTCAGCCCGGCGGCCCGCAACGCGGCGGCCAGCAGCGGAGCCGACGGGCACGCCACGACGTTCGACCCGGCCCGCACCTCGGTGGCCACCACGACGTCACCCGGCTCGATCCCGTCGACCAGCGCCCCACCGAACCCGGCCACCGCCAGCGCAGCCGGCCGCCGCCCGCGCAGCACGGCGACGGACCGCCGGGAGCGTTCCGGGCCGATGCCGGTGCGCACCACGGTGTCCGGTGGCAGGCCACGGGCGACGGTCCTGGCCTCCCACCGCATGGGCGCGGCGACGAGCAGGCCGGGCTCAGCCGCGGTCATTCGCGGCCTCCAGGAACCGGCCCAGCGCGGACAGCGGGAAGACCAGCCGGTACAGGTGGTAGTTGATGTAGAAATCGCCGGGGAAGCCGGTGCCGGTGAAGTAGGGCTCGTCCCAGGTGCCGTCCGGGCGTTGCGTGTCGGCCAGCCACGTCACGCCGCGGCGCACCTCGTCGCCGCGTTCGCCGGCCGCCAGCAGGGCCAGCAGCGCCCAAGCGGTCTGCGACGCCGTCGACTCGCCTCTGCCCCGCCATGTGCTGTCCACATAGGACCGCAGGTCCTCGCCCCAGCCGCCGTCCGCGTTCTGCACCTGGCGCAGCCAGCGCACCGCCCGCCGGATGGACAGGTCCGATGTGGGCACCCCGGCGGCCACCAGGGCCGGTACGACCGCGCCGGTGCCGTAGACGTGGTTGGCGCCCCACCGGCCGAACCACGAGCCGTCCTGCTCCTGCGCGTCCAGCAGCCACCGCACGCCACGCCGGGCGGCCGGGGTGTCCGCCATGCCCTCGGCGGCCAGTGCCTCCACGATGTGCGCCGTCACGTCCGCCGACGGCGGGTCGATGACGGCGCCGAAGTCACAGAACGGCAGCCTGGTGATGATCTCCCTGGTGTTGTCCGCGTCGAACGCGCCCCAGCCGCCGTCCTTGGACTGCATGCCGACCATCCACCGCACGCCACGGTCCACGGCGGGCCGCACACCGGGCCGGTCGGTCCGGCGCAGCGCCAGCACCACCTCGGCGGTGTCGTCGGTGTCCGGATAGCCGTCGTTGGCGAACTCGAACGCCCAGCCGCCCGGCGCCAACCCCGGCCGGCGCACCGACCAGTCCCCGGGCACGGTGATCTCCTCGCCGAGCATCCAGTCCACCGCCTTGGCGACCGCGGGATGGTCGGCGGGCACGCCGGCGTCCAGCAGGCCGGTGACCGCGAGACACGTGTCCCACACCGGGGACTGGCACGCCTCCAGCCAGCGGACCGTGCCGTGTTCGGTCTCCTCGTGCACGGTGAAGTCGTCCAGCCCGGCCAGCGCCTTGGCCAGCACCGGGTGGTCCAGCGAGTAACCCATCAGGTGCAGCGCGATGATCGAGTACACCCACGGCGGCTGGATGCCGCCCCAGCCGCCGTCCGCCTCCTGCCGGGCGACGATCCACTCGACGCCCTGCCGCATGGCCAGTTTCCGGAACGGCTTGACCGGCAGCTTCTGGTAGGCGTGCAACACCTTGTCCAGCAACTCGAACGCGCCACCGACGGACAGCAGGGGCTCGCCTGCCCGGCGCGGCCGGCCGGAGCGCAGCTCGTCGATCGTGACGCCCAGCGGCCGAACCGGGCGCAGCGCGTTGACGATGGTCAGCGGCACCACGGTCTGCCTGGCCCAGCAGCCCCAGTCGTAGATGTTCAGCGGGAACCACGACGGCAGGAACACCAGTTCCGGCGGCATGATCGGCAGGTCGTCCCAGGACCACTCGCCGAACAGCGCCAGCCACAGCCGGGTGAACACCCTGGTCCGCTCGACACCGCCCTGCGCGATCACGTACCGCGCGGCGGCCCGCATGTGGTCGGCGGCCGGCTCGTCACCGGCCAGCCGCAGCGCCACGTACGCCTCGACCGTGGTGGACAGGTCGGCCGGGCCGCCGTGGAAGTTGGCCCAGGTGCCGTCGGACCGCTGCCGGGCGCGGATCCAGCGGGCGGCCTGCTCGGTCTGCTCCGCCTCCCGGATGCCCAGGAACTGACGCAGCATCAGGTCCTCGGCGTCCATGGTGACGTTGGTCTCCAGATCGCCCTTCCACCAGCCGGCCGCGTCCTGTAGCGACAGCAGGTGGTCACGGGCCGCGTCGACCGTCCGCCGTGCCCGTTCGAGCACCGCGTCCGACGACCCGACGACCGCGGTCAACGGTCCCTCCTCGCCACGAACAACGCCGTCGCGCGCAGCGCCTCGGTCACCGCGGCCGGCGCCGCCAGGTCGACCAGGAACTGCTCCGCCTGGCGGATATGCCGGTCGGCCTCGGCCTCCGTCCACGCCCGGGCACCGGCCCGTTCCACCAGGTCGGCCATGGCCATCAACGCGGCCTCGTCGTCCACCTGGTCCGGTGGGTCCGGCTGGAAGTACAACTCGGCCAGCCGGGCGCCGGCCTCGGTGCCGGAGTCCAGCGCGGCCACCACCGGCACCGACTTCTTGCGGCAGCGCAGGTCGGCCAGCGCCGGCTTGCCGGTCACGTCCGGACTGCCCCAGATGCCCAGCAGGTCGTCGACCAACTGGAACGCCAGCCCGACGTGCTCGCCGAACTCGGCCAGCCGGGCGACCGTGGCCGGGTCGGCGCCGACGGCGATCGCGCCGACGGCCGACGCGCAGCGCATCAGCGCGGCGGTCTTGCCGGCCACCATCTCCAGGCACTCGGGCAACGTCACGTCAGTGCGCCGCTCGAAGTCGACGTCCTGGCTCTGGCCCACGATCAGCCGCTGGACGGCGTCGTTCAGGCACGCCACCACGTCACTGGCGCGGTCGGACCGGCTGTCCCTGCGGGCGATCTCCACGGCCAGGGTGAGCAGCGCGTCACCGGCCAGGATCGCGGCGGACACGCCGAACACGGTCCACGCGGTGGGCCGGTGCCGGCGTTCCACGTCGTGGTCCATCACGTCGTCGTGCAACAGGGAGAAGTTGTGCACCAGTTCCACGGCGACCGCGGCGGGCACCGCGAGTGCCGGGTCACCGCCGGCCGCCTGCGCGGACAGCAGGGTCAACGCGGGTCGCAGCGCCTTGCCACCGCCGCCCGGTGTCTCCCGGCCGGACTGGTCCGCCCAGCCGAAGTGGTACCGCGAGATCGTGCGCATGGCGGGCGCGAGCTCGTCCACGGCCCGGCGCAGCGCCGGCTCCGCGACATCCCTGGCCGCGGTGACCTCAACCGGCAGAACAGCGGTCATGACGCCTCCCCAACACTCGTAGCGCTACTCATGGCGGCCAGCCGTGCGGCGGCGATGCCGGCGGCCTCGTTGCCGCTGCGCACCGCACCCTCCATCGTGTCCGGCCACCCGGTGGCGGTCCACGCTCCGGCCAGGACACAACCCGGCAGGTTGGTCCGCGCCCTGGGCCGCAGCCGGGCGCTGCCGGGCGCCTGGCGGAACGTCGCCCGCCGTTCCCGGGTGACGAAGAACTGCCGCACCGCCGCGCCGCCCGCGGCCGGGAACAGCCTCGCCATCTCCGGCAGGAACCGCTCGCGCAGGCGGCCGGTCGGCACGTCGATCCACTCCTGCGCCGCCGACAGCGACACGGCCAGGTACTGGCCACTGTCCACTCCGGCGATCCCCGACCTGTCGAACACCCACTGCACGGGCGAACCGACGACGGCCGTGAACGGATCCCAGGTCACCGGTCGGTCGTACACAGTGTGCACATTGACGATCGGCGCGCCACCGAGTTCCGCGAGCCGTTCCGGCCGGTCCAGCGCGCCCGCCGGCAGGATCGCGGCCGCCGCCTCCGGTGGCGTGGCCACGACGACGGCGTCCGCGCCCAGCACGGCACCGTCCACAACCACCTCGAAACCGTCACCGACGGCCCGGATGGTGCGCACCGGGGTGTGCAACAGCACCTTGGCGCCCTGGCCGTCGAGGTACCGGTGAGCCGCGTCACCGTGCAGTTCGCCCAGCGGCAGGGCCGGCACGCCGATGTCGGCGGCGTCCGCGCGGTCCAGCAGGGCGGTGCGGAACACCATAGCGCACAACGCGAGCGAAGCGTGTTCGGCGTCGGTGTTCAGCGCGGCGACAGTAATCAGGTTCCACAGCGCGTCGATCGTGGCCGGGGTCTGGCCGTGGCGGACCAGCCAGTCGGCGAAGCTGCGGTCGTCCAGTCTCGGGTCGGCCGGATCCAGTGTCCTCAGTAGACCGGCGGCGAGCAGCACCCTGGCCCGGTCGGCCACGGACAGCAGCCGGTAGCGGGCCAGTGTCGCGGCCAGGTGCAGCGGCGCGGGCAGGTTGGTGCGGCGCAGTTCCGCCCGCCGCCCGGCGCTGTCCAGCACCGGGATGTGGAACCGGTCCTGCATGGCGATCCGGTCGCCGACGCCGAACGTGTCCAGCAGCGCGCGGTACTCGGTGTAGCAACGCAGCAGCACGTGCTGACCGTTGTCCACGGCCAGGCCGTCGCGCTGGAACGAGAACGTGGCGCCACCGAGCCGGGCGCGGGCCTCGACCACGGTGACGTCGTGGCCGCACCGCACCAGCCGGGTCGCGGCGGCCAGCCCGGCCAGCCCGCCGCCGACCACCACCACGGTGCCGCGGGTCATCCGCCGACCCCGGCGAGCGAACGGGCGGCTACGACGGCCTTCTCCCAGCCGGGCAGCGACACCCGGTCCCGCAGCACCAGCCACGGCCGGGCCATGAAGCGGTCCAGCAGCCGGTGGTAGATGCCGGCCATGGCGCCGGCACAGGCCCGGCTGCGCCGGTCCAGCATCGGCATCAACCGCAGCCCGTCGGCGTACCAGTCCTGGGCGCGGGCCGCCTCGAACTCGACCAGCGCGGTCAATGCGTCGACGTCGTCGGTGAACCGGCCGGCGTCGTCCAGTTCCAGGGTGCAGCCGAACCGCTTGAGATCCTCGGCGGGCAGGTAGATCCGGCCGTTGCGGCGGTCCTCCAGCACGTCCCGGATGATGTTGGTGAGCTGGAGCGCCACGCCCAGCGCGTCCGCGATCGGCTCGGCCACGGTCCGGTCGGCACAGCCGAAGACGGCCAGCGACAACCGGCCGATGGAGCCGGCGACGCAGCGGCAGTAGCCGTGCAGCTCGTCGAACGTCTGGTACTCGGTGCCCCGCACGTCCGCCTCGCAGCCGTCGATCAGCTCGTGGAAGGCGGGAATGGGCAGGTCGGTGCGCAGCGCGGCGTCGGCCAGCGCGACCAGCACCGGGTCGTCGCCCGGCCGGTCCAGCCGGCCCAACTGGTCGCGCACGCCGGCCAGGCCGGCCAGCCGTCGCCCGGCCGGTTCGTCGCCGTCGCCGATGTCGTCCACGCGCCGGGCGAACGCATAGACCGCGGACAGCGCCTTCCGCTTGGCCGGCGGCAGCAGCTTGATCCCGTAGGAGAAGTTGCGCGCCTGCTCGGTGGTGATCTGCTCGCATCGCGCGTATGCGGCATCCAGGTCCATCAGCCGGTCCCCTCCGCGCCAGAATGATGATGTTCGGTCACGCCACGCTGCCGCCGGCCAGCAGGAGCAACCAGTACCGCAGGGTGCCGGCCCGGCCCGGCTTGGGCGTGCCGGAGAGCACGTCGTAGTCGGCGTCGGCGATCGCCTTCGCGGTGGCCAGGCCGCCGGCGACGTAGCCGCTCACCGCGAGCCGCGCCCAGCCGCGCAGGGTGCCGACCAGCGGCGCGCCCTCCTCCAGCAGCCGCCGGGCGCGCTGCACCTGGAACGCCAGCAGAGCACGCATCGGAGTGGCCGCGACGGGTGCCTTCAGGTCGGCGTCGGTGACGCCGAACCGGTCCAGGTCGTCCGCCGGGAGGTACACCCGGCCCCGGTCGAAGTCCTCGGCGACGTCCTGGCAATGTTCGAGGATCTGCAGTGCGGTGCACACCTTGTCGGACAGCGCGATCCGGTCCGGCGTCGGCACGCCGAACACGTGCAGCACGAGTTGGCCCACCGGGTTGGCGGACAGCTCGCAGTACTCGACCAGTTCGGCGTACGACCCGTAACGGTGCACGAACTGGTCCTGCCGGTTGGCCGCGATCAGCGCGTCCAGCGGGGCGCGCGGGATGTCGCACTCGCGGATCGTGTCGGCGAGCGCGGAGAGCATCCCGTGGGTGGGCGTGCGGCCGGCGTAGATGTGGTCCAGGTCGCGGGACACCTTGTCCAGCAAGGTGATCCGGTTGCCGGTCGCCTCGTCGCCGATGTCGTCGACCAGCCGGGCATAGACGTAGATCGACAGCAGGTGCCGGCGGAACACCGGTGGCAGCAGGCGCGCGGCGACCGAGAAGTTTTCCGAGCCGACTTGGTCGAGCGGAGCCGCGGGCGTGGTACCGTGAGATATATTCGTCTCATTGTGCGGGGAGGCGGTCATCAGCCGACGAACCACACGAGCCGACCAGTCTCGACAGGCGTGCCAAGGTGCCGACACCGAGAACCTCCACGTTCGTTCGGGCACGGAACACATAGTGCAGCGCATGATCGCGCGGCGCAGCGCGAACGTGCCAGCCCCACCGGGTGAGCCGACGGTGGACGCGAGAGCGGGTGAACACGGGCATGCTCACCGACGTCGCCAACGCGTAGCAACATCGACTCGTCCAACCGCCATCACCTGCTGTTCCGCATCGAAGCAGCACCTGATGACCACTGTGCAATACAGGCAATATATCTGTACCGTACACGTAGACCACCGAAGGTGGAAGTACCGGAGAGGCGGGTCGGACCGTGCCTCACAGGCGAAAGTCGCGCACCACGGCGATCGGTGACCCGGTCGACGTGCTGGAGACCGAGATGACTCGGCTGGCGCGGACGATCGCGATGCTGGGCCGTCCGCCCGAGGCCGCCTGCGGCCTAGACCGCGCCGGATACCTGCTGCTGCGCACACTCGACCGGATCGGCCCGGCCAGCATCAACACCATCGCCGCCGCGGTCGGCCTGGACGGCTCCACGGTCACCCGCCAGGTGGCCGCCATGAAGGAACTCGGCCTGGTCGAACGCCAGACCAACCCCGGCGACCGCCGCTCGTGCATCATCAGCCCGACCGAGGACGGCCGGACCGTGATGCGCCAGATGCGCCGGCAGCGACGCAGCAACCTGGACGCGGTCACCAGCGACTGGACCGACGACGACCGGACCGCCCTGGGTAGGTTGCTGAACAAGCTGAACGACTCGATCACGAGGGCCACGAAGTCGTCCGACCCGATGATGCCCCAGTCGGCCGGTTGAGGGGCCCGT
This sequence comes from Pseudonocardiaceae bacterium, assembly GCA_035273045.1. GTDB lineage: Bacteria > Actinomycetota > Actinomycetes > Mycobacteriales > Pseudonocardiaceae > DATEPR01. The sequence continues at coordinate 10,182 of DATEPR010000290.1, forward strand.
GCCCGTGGGGCGCTGCTGGGCTGGTGTCCGTGGCTTGGCGAGTACTCGTGCGGTTGTGGGCTTGGCTCCGCCGCTCCCTCTTCTTTGATGGTGTACGCCGGATCGATGGAGCGCCTGTAAAGACTGGATCGTCCTCATGGGATTGGTCAATGCCCAGGGCGGGGTGCCACCAGGCTGATTGGGCAACGCCCAGATTGTTGACAATATGACGCTTCATTCCCCTGCCGGTCCCTCGCCCGACGCATACCCTCAACAAGGAGGAAGCGGCAGGAGAGCCAAGCCCACAACCGCACGGGCACGAGCCCAAGGCACGGCGGACCCAGCCCGAACGACACGGCGCATCAGTAGAACCACACAGCCACGCGCCCGGCCGCAAGGCACCCCGTCAAACCGGCAGCCACCCTGCGAAATCCGCACGTCAACCTGACCACACCGGAGGGTGCGTGAGTG
>DATEPR010000291.1:0-13990 GCA_035273045.1 Pseudonocardiaceae bacterium
TTCGCCGCCCCCTGGTACGTCACCGGACCGCCGGCCGGCCGCCGGTCGGCCTCCGCGGACGCCTTCGTGCACTTCCTCGGCACGGCCGTCGCGATGCGGATCATGCGCGCACCCGGCGCCGGCGTGCCACCGTCCCGCTTCCGGCCACCGGTGTACGTCACCCTCTGGCACTGACGGCCTGGTTCTGTCGGGGTGACAGGGCACGATGACGGATAGTGGCGGAATGTCACTGTCCGTTTGGCCTGCGTAGTGATGATCAACAACACCTAGGCGTTTGCGGTCGCAGCCTACGCTCGTGGTCCGGTGGCCAGGACCGCACGGCATGACGGCTGCCAGCTTCGTCGGAGGGCAGGGCGGATGAGGACAGCGGCTGATCATCACGTGGCGTGGTCCGACCTGGTTCGGCACAGCGGGCTGGAGAGCCAGGACTGGCACGTCGTCGGCGTCTTCCAAGCCGCGTCCGCCACCTACAACGTCACATTCCGGGCAGAGCCCGAACTCGCGCGCTTCCTGGACTACCTGTTCACGTCCGGCGAGTCGTTCGGCACCTCCCGGCTGTACCGCAGGGCGGCGATCTACCCCCTGCGGCCCGAGTACGACCTGTCCGGCCTGCGCTTCCAGTTCGATGCCGAGCACCAGGTCGCGGCGGCCGCGTTGCTCGCCGACGATCATGACGCCGATCATCTGTACCGCTGGATCACCAGGGGCGATGCCGGTCGGGATGACGTGGTGCTGGCCCACGACTCGTGGAACGAGCACGAGACCGCGTTCCCGTCGTCGGCCTTCATCACCGTGTCGCAGTTGCGCGAGGTCGTGACCCAGTGGGCGTTCGGTGAGGTCCTGCCGCCGCCCGTCGTGGGCTGGGTCGACGGTCCGGACGACCTCGGCTGGCTGTAGCCGCTGTGCGTCACTCGTTGGCACTAACGTAGGGCGGATGACGACTGCTGAGCAGCACGTGGCGTGGTCCGAGCTGGTTCGGCGCAGCCACCTGGAGGCCGGTGGGTGGCACGTCGCCGGCTACTTCCAGTCCAGCTCCGCCACGTACCACGTCACCTTCCGCGCCGAAGCCGAGTTGGGGCGCTTCCTGGACTACGTGATCGCGGCCGGCGAGTCGTTCGGCACGTCGCGGCTGTACCGGCGGGCCGACATCTACCCGTTCCGGCCCGAGTACGACCTGTCCGGCCTGCGCTTCCAGTTCAACGCCGAGCACCAGGTCGCGTCGGCAGCGTTGCTGGCCGACGATCACCAGTCCGGTCACCTGTTCCGCTGGATCACCCGCGGCGACGCCGGCCGCGACGACGTCACCCTCGCCCACGACGGCACGTGGAACGAGCACGAGACCGCGTTCCCGCCGTCGACGTTCATCACCGTGCCGCAGTTGCGGGACGTCGTCACCCAGTGGGGATTCGGGGAGCTGTTGCCGCCGCCGGTCGTCGACTGGGACGAGGCTCCGGAGGAGATCGGCTGGCTGTAGCTATTCGTCCAGCCAGAGCAGCCGTGCCTCACCGGCACCGTTGAGCCGCGCGTGCACCTGTTCCGCTGATTTCGACTGCCATGTCACCCGTGCACGGGGGTGGTAGTAGAGCGCATCGTCGTCGCACAATTGCATGCCCCAGCCCAGATACGGCACACCGTCGCAGTCCACGCCATAAATGGAGAACAGCCTGGGCCGCAGAAACGACGCATCCTCCGCGATGGAGGCCATCAGCCGTTCCCGGAACGAGTCCGGCGTGTCTGTCTGGTCCGCCGGGTTGTCGTCTGGCAAGGTTTCCGTCATCAACCTCTCCGTTCACATTTCCGCTGCCACAGCTTGCGACAGCGTCGCGACAAACGACAAGGCTGCTGCCACCGCGCAGCGGGTGAACTTCGGACGGAGGACTCATGTCCAGGACCCCGAAAGGGTTGCGGCTCGCGGCGGCGCTGCGGGCGGCGCGGGAGAGCCGCGGGCTGACGTTGCGGGAACTGGGGGAGCGGACCGGGCGGAACTCCGGTGTCGTGTCCCGCTACGAGACGGCCGACCGCACGCCGAAGCCGGAGGACGTGGCGCAGTTGTTGACCGCGTTGGAGATTCGCGGGGAGCAGTACGACGAGATCCTGGCGCTCGCCTACGACACGGACGCGCCCGGCTGGGTCGCCTGGACTTTGCCCGACCAACGCCAGCAGTTGGTCGCGATGGTGGACGCCGAGCAGAGCGCAGCCCGCATCGACCACGTTTCGCCGTCGCTTTTCCCGGGCATTCTGCAAGCCGAATCATATATGACGGCGATCATGTCCGGCAGCGACATTCCACCGGACGAGATAGCCAGGCGGGTGGAGATTCGGCTGGGCAGGCGGCATGCGCTGACAAAGCCGCACCCGGTTGAGCTGATGTCATTCATCGGCGAGGCCGCGTTGTATTGGATGGTCGGCGGCCGGGCGGTCCTCGCCGATCAGTTGCGGCATGTGCTCGGGATGATGCGCCGGCCCAATGTTCAGGTTCGCGTGGTGCCGTTTCGCAGCGGCTGGCAGCCCTCGCTGGAAGGGCAGTTCATGGTGATCGATCGCGCGATCGTCCATATGGAGACCCGGAAGTCGGGGATTTTCCTGCACAATCGGAGCGATGTCGCTTCTTATCTCGATGCCGTCGACATCGTGCGTCGGGTAGCATGCGGTGAGGCGGAATCGAAAGCCCTGCTGGGCGGCCGGCTGCGGGAATTGGAGGGGACGGCGCCGTGAGCGAATGGCGGAAATCGAGCCGGAGCCAGAGCACGGATAGCTGCGTTGAGGTTCGGCGGGATCGGGCGGCTGTGCGGGACAGCAAGAACCCCGCCGGGCCGGTCCTGTCCTGCGCCAATCTCCCCCTGCTGATCGCGCAGCTCAAGGACCGGCCGGCCTGACGTCTCAGAATCCGCGGACCTTGGTGATGTCGATCCGCATCGCAACGTTGTAGGTCTGCGCGAACTCCTCCGCGGTGCCGCTGACGCTGACCATGCTGCTGGCGTACTTGGCGACGTAGGCCGGGTTCCGGTCCGGCGGCGGCTCGTCCGGGGCCAGCCGCGCGGTGCCGGTTATCACGACGACGCTGTTGCCCTTCGTGTCACTGTTGAAGTTCAGCGACACCCTGGGGCGCTGCCGGATGTGCACCAGCCGGTTGGCCGACGCGATGCTGTAGACGACCAGTTCGCCGTCGTCGTGCAGGAACCACACCGGGTTGGGCTGCGGCGTGCCGTCCTTGCCGACCGTGGTCAGCCAGATCAGTCGTTCCTCGGCCAGGCGCTGGTGCACCGCCTGGCCGAAGGGGGAGTCCGGGTCGGGAAGTCGATCCTTGGCCATGTGGCCACCCTAGTGGCGGCGCGGATGCCAAGCATGTGCTTGACATCCAGGGTACATTCAAAGCATGTCCTTGGAATCGGAGGGACGCCGGGTCCGGCTGCTGGACAACCCGCTGGCGATCCGGGCGCTGGCGCATCCGGTGCGGCTGGACCTGTTCAGCCTGGTCAGCCGGGACGGCCCGATCACGTCCGCGGCCGCCGCCCGGCAGCTGGGCATCAGCCAGGCGCTGGCCTCGCACCACATGCGCCAACTGGCCAAGTACGGGTTCGTCGAACCCGCCGAGGCCACCAACGACCGGGACCGGCCGTGGCGGCTGACCGACACGTCGAACTTCACCACCACCCACGACGACCCGCACAGCGCCGCCGCGGGTGACGTGCTGGAGCAGGTGATGGCCGAACGGTCCCTGGCCAACCTGGTGGCCTGGCAGGAGCGGCGGGACGACGAGTGGCGCGACATCACCGGCGCCCACCGCAGCATGATCTACCTGACCCGGGACGAACTCGCCGAACTGACCGGCGCGATCGAGGCGCTGATCAACCCACTGGTGGACCGGCGCAAGGTGGGTGACCGCGCCGCGCGCCCGCCGGACGCCGTGCCCGTCGAGGTCACGATGCTGATCTCCGTGCTCCAGCAGACCGAAGGGGGAAACTAGCGATGCGCCGGTTGTGGCGGCTGCTGGCCGCGCACCGCGACTACCGGCTGTTGCTCACCGCCGGGGTCGTGTCGCTGACCGGGGACTGGGTGCTGCTCATCGGCCTGACCTACGCCGTGTACACGCTCACCGGTTCCACGCTCGCCTCGGGCACGATGCTGCTCGCCGCCTACGTGCCGCAGGTGGTGCTGGGCTCGGTCGCGGGCGTGTTCGTGGACCGGTGGAACCGGCGGCTGACCATGGTGGCGACCGACCTGCTGATGGCCGCCGGGCTGGTGCCGCTGGTGTTCGTGCACGACGCCGGCCGCGTGTGGATCGTGTACCTGGTGGTGCTGTGGGAGAGCAGCATCGAGCCGTTCTTCACGCCCGCCGAGCGGGCCGTCGTGCCGCACCTGGTCGACGCGGACGAACTCGTCGCGGCGAACGGCGCCAACGGGCAGATCCAGGGTGTGGCGCGGCTGGGCGGATCGGCGTTGGGTGGCCTGGTGGCCGGGTTCGGCGGCCTGGCCGCGGTCGCGTTGCTGGACGGGGTGAGCTTCCTGGTGTCGGCGGTACTGCTGCTGGGCATCCGGTCGCTGCCCAGGGCGGTCGACCGGGGCAGGCGGCTGGCTGACGTCGGGCGTGAGTGGCTGTCCGGCATGCGGCTGTTGCTGCGGAAGCCGTTGCTGCGCTTGACATTCACGTTCATCGCCGTGGTGTCGGTCGGCGAGGGCGTGGTCACCACGTTGTTCGCGCCGTTCCTCACCGGCGTGCTGCACGCCAGTGCGCCCGCCTACGGCCTGATCCTCGCGCTCCAGGCGGTCGGCGGCATCGCGGGTGGACTGGTGGTGGCCGCATACGGGCAGCGGTTGTCACCCCGGGTGCTGGTCGGCGTCGGCGGGCTGCTGTTCGGGGCGACCGATCTGCTGCTGTTCCTGTATCCGTTGGTGTGGCACGTGTTGTGGCCGGCGGGCGTGCTCATCATCCTGGCCGGCATCCCGGGCGCGGCGGTGGTCGCCGGCTACACGAGCACGTTGCAGGCCGGTGCCGCCGACTCGCACCGGGGCCGGGTTTTCGGTGCCGTGGCGACGATGTCGGCCGGCACGGGTCTGGTCGGCATCGCGGCGGCCGGCGTGCTCGGCGGTGTGCTCGGGATCGTGCCGGTCATCGCGGTGCAGGGCGCCGGTTACGTGCTGGCCGGCACGTTCGTGGTGATCGCGCTCCGCTCACCACTCCACGGGCAGGGCGGACAGCCCGTGGACGACGGAGAAGGCGCGGAACGGAACATCCTCGAACGGGACGGCGAGCCGCAGCGTGGGGAAGCGGTCGAACAGGGCGGGGTAGGCGATCCGCATCTCCATGCGGGCCAGGGGAGCGCCGAGGCAGTGGTGGATGCCGTGGCCGAACGCGACATGGGTGGTGACGGCCCGGGTGACGTCGACGTGGTCGAGGTCGTCGCCGAGTGACGGGTCGCGGTTGGCCGCCGGCAGCGAGCACAGCACGAGCTCGCCGGCCTTGATGTGGTGGCCGGCCAGCGTGACGTCGGTCAGCGCCATGCGCGGCGCGACGGTGTGCACGACGGACAGGTAGCGCAGCAGTTCCTCGACGGCGTTGTCCACACGGGACGGATCACGCAGCATGGCCAACTGGTCGGGTTCGCGGAGCAGGAGCAGCGTGCCGAGGCCGAGCATGTTGGACGTGGTCTCGTGGCCGGCGAGCAGCAGCAGGTCGGCGACGCCGGTCAGTTCGTCGTCGTCGATGTCGTCGCCGTGCTCCCGGATCAACATGCCGAGCATGGCGTCACCGGGCGACGTGCGCTGCCGCGCGACCAGCCCGGCCATGTAGGCGCGGGCCTCGTCGCCGGCGGCCACCCGGTCCTCGATGTCGCGGGACATGTCCAGCCGGGCGCGGGACAATCGCTGGAACTCGTCACGGTCGGAGTAGGGCACGCCGAGCAGTTCGCAGATCACCAGGGACGGCACGGGCAGCGCGAAGTCCGCGACCAGATCGGCCGGTGCGCCGGCCGCCGCCATCGCGTCCAACCGCTCGGCGACGATGGCCTCGACCCTCGGGCGCAGCCGGCGCATCCGGGCCACGGTGAACTCGGCGGTGAGCAGCTTGCGCAGCCGGGTGTGGTCGGGCGGGTCGTAGCCGAGCAGGAAACCGGTGCGGTTCGGGCGGATCTCGTCTTCTCCGCTGCCCTGCAACGGTCCCCGGCGGCCGGTGCCGCCCGCGTTGCTGAACCGGGTCGCGTCGCCGAGGACCGTGCGGACGGCGTCGTACCGGGTGGCGAGCCAGGCGTCCGTGCCCCACGGCAGGGTGATGCGGCTGATCGCGGACTCCTCCCGCATCCGGACCAACTCGGGGACCGGGTCGAACCGGTCGCGGCGGATGTGCACGGGCATCATCGGCGTCTCGGTCATCGGCATGGTCCTCATCAAGCGATATCGGACTATCGTTTGATGGACACTACCACAATCGGTAGTGAGCTATCGGTAGTACGGTTTCTGTTACGGTGCTCGCCATGGACGTGCCAGCCACCCGGCCGTTGCGGGCCGACGCGGCACGCAACGCGGAACGGATCGTGCGCGCGGCACGGCAGGCGTTCGCCGAGTCCGGCACCGACGTGGCACTGGACGAGGTGGCCAGACGGGCCGGTGTCGGCGTCGCCACGCTCTACCGGCGGTTCCCCAGCAAGGACGACCTGATCCGGGCGATCGTCGAATGGCGCTACGCGGAACAGGTCGAACCGGCGATGGCCGCCGCGCTCGCCGAGACCGACCCGTGGCACGGCCTGGTCGCCACCCTCGACGCGGCACTGACCGTCGCCGCCGAGGAACACGCCACCATCAAGGCGGCCCGCGACCCGCGGCGGCTGGTGGACGCGATCATGGGCCGGTTCTTCCCGGACCTGGCCACAGTCGTGCGGCGCGGCCAGGATGCCGGCCAGATCCGCGCCGATCTCACCCCGGACGACCTGCCACCGCTGGTGTTCATGCTGATCAGCACGCTGCGGCTGACCGAACCGGGCGGCTTCGAGTGGCGGCGGTACCTGGCGCTGCTGCTGGACGGGTTGCGGCCGACGGCGGCCGGTCCGCTGCCGCACGGCCGGGCCTGCTGAGTTCAGGCGCGCAACCCGTCCGCGATCACCGCCAGCGCGGTGCGTGGCACATTCTGGCCCTGTTGCCGCGCCGCAAGGAACACGGTGCCCAGCAGGGTGGCCAGGTCGTCGGTGGTGACGTCCTCGCGCACCGCACCGGCCGCCTGCGCCCTGGCCAGGAGGACACCGATCGACTGCCGGATGCCGTCCCGGGCCTCGGCCAGCCGGTCGGAGATGTCGACGCCGGCGGCGGTCAGCGCGTCGACCAGATCGCGTTTCATGGCGCCCTGCTCGACGAGCGTGTCGATCATCGCGAAGAACGCCGGTCCCGGCTCGGGATCCTCGGCCCAGCGCCGGATCCGCTCGCCGATGGCCGTCACGCGGCCGAGCACGATGGTTTCGAACAGGGCTTCCTTGGTGGGAAAGTGGCGGTAGACGGTGCCCGCGCCGACCCCGGCCCGGCGGGCGATCTCGTCCAGCGGCACGGACAGCCCCTCGTCGGCGAACGCCTCCTGCGCGGCGGCCACGATCCGCGCCCGGTTGCGCCGCGCGTCGGCCCGCATCCCGGTGACCGGATCCGCGCTCATGAGTCCATCATCGCCGGTTCACGCCCGGTTGGAGTCGGCCTCCACCGGCCAGCCGGCCAGTTCGCGGACCGTCCGCTGCGCCAGGACCAGGCCGGACACCTCGCCCTCGCTGAACGTCCGCTGCCGCAGCACGGCGGCCGGGTCGTCACCCGCCAGCCGTTCCGCCTCGTCGACGCCGACCTTCGCGCCGTGCTCCAGTTCGGCCAGTTTGGCCAACAGTTCGGCGACCGCAAGATGATCGACTCGGTCCATGGACCAACCCTAGTACTGCCGGACCGGCCGGTGAGCTGACACGGCCGGTCCGGTGATCCGGGTCAGCTGACGACCCGGACGGTCCAGAAGTCCGAGGCGAGGCGGCGGTTGGTCAGATAGGCGTAGGGCAGCGTGAAGTAGCCGTCCTTGCCCCAGGACGTGCCCCACGAGTTGCGGACCAGGAACCGCTGCTGGCTGTCGTCGTAGCCGGTGGCCAGAACCGCGTGCCCGCCCAGCACCTGCTCGCCCGGCCGGGGTAGCTGTGCCTCGCCGGTGGCCGCGACCTCGTCGCTCTCGAAACCGGAGTAGACGGTGAAGCCGAAGACGAACGGGTAGCCGGCGGCCAGGCAGCCGCGCAACTGGTCGATGTCCTGGTCCACCCGCTGGTAGCCGGTGATCGTGTTGGCCAGCGCGTCCTGGTAGCACCGGTCGGTCGGCTTCGTCGCGGCGCGGGCGTTCGGCGGGAAGACGTTGGTGTCCGGGTCGGCGGCCACGCTGTCGTACGGCCATTCCGACTCCGCGCACACGCCCTGCTTGCTCACGCTGCGCAGGCCGTCCCGGATCTGGGCGCCGGAATCGGAGCCGATGTGTCCCTCGATGGCGCGTTCGTTGTAGTAGACGAACAACCGGGACGGCATGAAGTCGGTGAGCTGCTGGTGCCGCAGCGCGAACTCGAACGCCCCAGCAATGGCGTTCGCGGTGCAACTGCCCAGGTGGCCCTGGTCGTATGCGTCGGGCAGGCCGGAACTGAGGTCGGTGCTCGTCGGGAGAGTGGTGAGGGCGGCGCGTGGGGCGCTGTAGAGGTGATCGCGGGCGTCGGGCAGGTCGGTGATCCACCCGTAGCGGGCGATCCGGCGTCTCGCTGGGCTGGTCATGTCGGAACCTCCTTGCTCACCCGGCCGGGCGCGGCCGGTGTGCTGAGAACAGGAGGCGGGCGAGGACCGCCCGATACGTGAAACCGGTGATCAACAGCGCTGTACCGGTGCAGAACCGTCAGGCCAGCAGGTCGTTGATGTCCGCCGCCGGCATGGGACGGCCGAGGAGGTAGCCCTGGCCGAAGTCGCAACCCAGGCCGTTCAGGTGATCCGCCTGGTCCACCGCTTCGATGCCCTCGGCCGTGACCGTCACGTCCAGGTCGTGGCTCAGCTTGATCAGCGCCGGCAGGATCGTCAGGTTCGACCTGGCGGTCGGCGTCTGGGTGTCCAGGCCGCGCAGGAAACTGGCCGCCAGCTTGAGGTTCTGCACCGGCAGCTCGGACAGGTAGGCCAGGCTCGAATAGCCGGTGCCGAAGTCGTCGATCGCCAGCGCGATCCCCAGGTCCGCCAGCCCGTGCACGATGTCCATCGCGTCGTCGTCGGTGCCGATCAACGCGCTCTCGGTGAGCTCCAACTGCAACAGCTCGGCCGGCCACCCGGTCCGCCGCAGCACAGCCGTGATCGCGGCGAGCAGGCCGGGCGTGCGGATCTGCGCCACGGCCAGGTTCACGCTCATGACCAACTCGTGTCCGGTCGCCGACCGCCAGGCGGCCGCCTGCGCGCACGCCTTCTCCAGCAACGACAACCCGAGCGGCACGATCAGCCCGGTGTCCTCAGCGGACGGAATGAACTGTCCAGGACCGATCCGGCCGAGCCTCGGGTGGTCCCACCGGGCCAGCGCCTCGACGCCGACCAACTCCCGGTCGGCCAGCCGCACCAGCGGCTGGTACTCCAGCGTGAACTCGCCGCGTGCCAGCGCACCGGGGATCTCCGCGGTCAGCGTGTGCCGGCGCACCTCGACGGCGTTGCGGTTCTCGTCGAACAGCGCCCACCGGCCAACCTGGCGGTACCGGCCCTGGTCGGCCTTTGCCCAGCCGACACTGATGTCCGCGGCCCGGACCAGTTCGGTCACCTGCGCACCGGCGACCGCGCGCTCCACGATGCCGGCGCTGGCGGTGATCGGGATCTGCATGCCGTCCAGGCGGATCGGGTCGGCCAGGGTGCGCAGCGCGCGGTCGGCGACCTTCGCCATGTCGTCACTGTCATGGGTCCGCGCCACGCCGATGGCGAACGTGTCGGCACCCAGGTGCGCCAGGAAGTGGCCGTACCGGCCGGCCTGCGCGGACAACCGGTTCGCCACGGCGAGCAGCACCTGGTCGGCCTTCTCCATGCCGATCGAGTCGTTGATCGCCTTGAACCGGTCGAGATTGACCAGGCACAGGCCCAACCGCGCGTCCGCCGGCGCCCTGGCCAGTGTCTCGGCCAGCCAGCCGGTGAACTGGGCCCGGTTCGGCAGGTCGGTCAACCGGTCGTGCAGCAGCGCGTGCTGCAACCGGCGGTGCAGCTTGCGCTGCTGGTCCCGCCACGCGGTGCGCTCGGCACGGTTGATGTCCTCCGCCGCGAGCAGCGCCGCGTCCCGCAAGGACTCGGTGTATCCGGTGGCGATCTGGCCCAGCAGCGCGGCCAGCCGGCGCGGCGCCCGCTCGTCGGCGATGCCCAGTTCGTCCAGCAGCCGGCCGCCGAGCAGGTCGATCGAGTCGCCCAGCGCCTTCGGTGACGAGATGTGGCTGGCCACCAGCGTGCGGCCGATCTCCCTGCCCACGGTCGAGTCGAATGGCTCCTCGGTCAGCGCGGCGACGATGGTGCGCAGGGCGTCCTCCAGCACCGCCCGCGCGGTGGCCCTGCCCTGCGGCACGAAACTGGACCGCGCCACCACCCGCGCCCACAGCCGGGCCAGCGCGCTCAGCCGCGTCTCCGGTGGCACCACCCGCAACGGCGCGGCCGGCACCGGCGCGGCGGGGGACACCGCGTCGTGCCGTGGCGTGCTGCCGTTACTGGTCATCGGTGCTGCTTCCTGACGTGAGCGTACGGCGCCCGGATTGGCGAAAAGACACACTCCGGCCGTGATTGTGTCTCGGCGCCAAGCGAAAAGCCAGTGTGTCTGATCACGAACCTGGTGAGATGTCCGACTACGGCTGCCTCGCGACCACGGACAGCATCGCCGGCGGGGCCAAGTCGTCCTTTTCCTCCGGATCAGGATGCCACTCCGTGACCGGCACGATGCCGGGAGCGACCACGTCCATGCCGTCCACCATCGCGGCGAGCTGGTCCGGACCGCGCAGGTGACCTGGTACGGAGTTCGTGCTGCGGTACAGCTCGGTGACTTGCGACTGTTCCCGAGTGAACTGCGCCACTGCCGTACCGTGCGTGATTACCAGGTAACTGTCCCGGACCATCGCGTCGCGCAGCCGGTCCAGCACGGCAAGCACCTCGCCGTCGTCGGCCACGAAGTGCAACACCGAGTTGAACAGCACAGCCACCGGCCGCTCGAAGTCGAGCAGCGCGGTCAGGTCGCGATGGCGCAGGATGTCGTCGACGTCCCGCAGATCGGCCTGCAGCGCGTTCGCCAGTGGGTTGTCCGCCAGGATCGCCTTGCTGTGCGCGACCGCCACCGGGTCGATGTCGACGTATATCACGTGGGCGTCCGGTGCCGCCGCCTGCGCGATCTCGTGCACGTTGCCCAGCGTCGGGATGCCCGAGCCGATGTCCAGGAACTGCCGGATGCCGGCCTCGGCCACCAGCCAGCGGACCGACCGACGGACGAACGCGCGGTGCGCGTGGCCCACGGCGGCCGCGTTCGGCCACACCTTCAGCGCCTGGTCGACGAACTCGCGGTCGGCCGCGAAGTTGTGGTAACCGCCGAGTACGTAGTCGTAGACGCGGGCCGCGTTGGGCATGGTGACCTCGATGCCTTCCGGCACCCAGTCCGGTGGTTCCGCCACGCCGCATGTCCTTCGCGTTCGTTGCCAGAGCCCATGATCCCGGACAGGTTACTGCGTCCGGCCGCATCGGTGGCACCCATTGGGATGACGATGTCGTTGCATACCACCGAATGTCACGCCACGTGTGCCTCGGGGTCACGGCGAGCGAGCATCGAACGTCCTCATCGGACTTCGGCGACGACCGGCGGCGGTTCGCTCGGACGCTCAGCGTTGCCGCGCCACGACGGCGAGTACCGCCGGCCTCGGCGCGTCATCGTCGTCCACGACGGCCGTGTCCGGATGCCAGTCGTTCACCGGCACGATGCCCGGTTCGATCAGTTCCATACCGGACAGCATCGCCGCCAACTGGTCCCGGTCGCGCAGGTGCATGGCGGTGGGCGTGCGGCTGAGCACCTCGCCCGCTTCCAGTTGCGTGTCGGTCCAGTCCTCCAGGAACGTACCGTGCGTGATCGTGAGGTAACTGCCGCCGATCATGACCGACCGCAACTGGTCCAGGATGCCGGCCGGATCGTCCTCGTCGGACACGAAGTGCAGCACCGCGTTGAGCAGCACGGCGACCGGCTGGGCGAAGTCGAGCAGTCCGGTGACGTGCGGGTCGCGCAGGATCTCCGCCGGTTTGGTCAGGTCGGCCCGCAACGCGCCGGCGAACGGGTTGCCGGCCAGGATCGCCTTGCTGTGCGCCACGGCGATCGGGTCGATGTCCACGTACACCACCCGGGACTCGGGTGCGATGTCCTGCGCGATCTCGTGCACGTTGCCCAGCGTCGGGATGCCGGAGCCGATGTCCAGGAACTGCCGGATGCCGGCGTCCACCAGCCACCGCACCGACCGGCCGACGAACGCCCGGTTCGCCCGCAGGATCGCGGTGGCGCCCGGCGCGACCGCCTCCAGTCGCTCGGCGTTCTCCCGGTCCACCGCGAAGTTGTGGTAGCCGCCCAGCATGTAGTCGTACATCCGGGCCACGTTGGGGACGTCGATCTCGACGCCCTCGGGCACCCAGTCGGGCCGTTCCGCCACGCCGCACGCTCCTTCACTCAGCGCTGCCGCGCCAGCACCCCGATCACGGCCGGCAGCGGCACGTCGTCGTCGTCCTGTTCCTCCGGGTCCGACGGATCCGGGTGCCACTCGGTGACCGGCACGATGCCCGGTTCGACCAACTCCATGCCGGCCAGCATCGCGGCCAGGTCGGCGGCCCGGCGCAGGTGCAGCGACGTGGGCGTGCGCCGGTAGGTCCGCTGGACGTCCTCGGCCTCCTCGGGCATGTCCTCGACGGCCCTACCGTGCGTGATGCTGACGTAACTGCCGCTCACCAACGGCTCCCTGATCCGCGCGACGATGCCGGCCGGATCGTCCGCATCGGACACGAAGTGCAGGACGGCGTTGAGCAGCACGGCGACCGGCTCGGCGAAGTCGATCAGGCCGGTGACGGCCTCGTGGTAGAGGATGTCCGCCGGGCGGCGCACGTCGCCCTCGATCACCGCGGCCGACGGGTTGCCGGCCAGGATCACCTCGCTGTGCGCGACGGCCACCGGGTCGATGTCCACATACATCACCCGGGCGTCGGGTGCCGCCTCCTGGGCGACCTCGTGCACGTTGCCCAGCGTGGGAATGCCCGACCCGATGTCCAGGAACTGCCGGATGCCGGCGTCCACCAGCCACCGCACCACGCGGCCGACGTAGGCGCGGTTGGCCCGGCCGATGGCGGCCGCGCCGGGGGCCACCTGTTCCATCTGCGCCACGACCTCGCGGTCCACCGCGAAGTTGTGGTAGCCGCCCAGGGCGTAGTCGTACATGCGGGCCGCGTTGGGCACGGTGATCTCGACGCCCTCCGGTACCCAGTCGGGTCGCTTCTCCACACCGGCAAGGCTAGCTAATGCACCTCGAACCCGTCACCGGCCGCCGCGGCACGCAGGAACGGCACCAGCCGGACGCCGAACACGGCGGGCGGCTCGTCCGAGCGGGCGTCGAACCTCGCGATCGCCGCGGCGCACTCGTCGGCCGTGACGTGCCAGCCGAGACTGGTGCGCAGCTTGTGCAGCGGGATGCCCGGTTCGTCGGTGTGCCCGTGGTGGCTGAGGATCCGCGCCAGCGCCGCCTCGTAGTCCCCGGCGCGCCCGCCCAGCGGCCGGCCGGCACTGTCGAAATCGGACACTCCGTACACGGCCCACAGCGGGAACTTCGGCGGCGGCCCGGTGTCCACCACCATGCCCAGTGAGATCATCGCCGCGACGATCCGGGTCATCCGGTGCGGGCGGTACGACACGGTGGCCGGTGGCGTGCCGCCGCCGTCGGCCGGTCGCAGCTCCCACACGAACCGCACATGGTCACCGTACGGCGGCCGCCCGCAC
>DATEPR010000292.1:0-19829 GCA_035273045.1 Pseudonocardiaceae bacterium
CGGCCAGCGGCACGCCCGGCGGCGGGGCCAGTCCGCCGCCGAGCACCAGGGTCACGTCCGTCCGGTCGCCGGACAGCGCGGCCACGTCGTCGGCCAGCAGCGACCAGGCCAGCCGGGCCGACACGTCGGGGTGCTGGCGCACCACGGTCGACCTGGTGTCGCCCTGTTCGAACAGCAGCGCGACGGCGGCGTGCCGGTCGGGCACCACGGCCGGGCCGGCCGGCTGGTAGTGCAGCGCGGACTGCTCGGCGACCAGCAGCAGCGCGCGGCGCGGGCCGTACTCGCCGATCAGCCGCAACGCGGTGAACGGCGCGGCGACGCCCTGGTCGCACACGGCGAACGCCATCGGCTTGCCGGGGCAGACGTCGGACAGGTACGCGGCGGTCGCCCGGCCCAGCCGGACGTCGTGGATGCCGAACGCCAGCACCAGCAGGTCGACCGGTTCGTCGGCGGACACGATCCGGCGGACCAGTTCCGCGGCCATCTCGCCGTAGGACTGGCCGGCGCCGCCGTCCAGCAGGTCGTCCCGCAGCGGCAGGTCGTACGGCCGGACCAGGTCGGCCAGGAACAGCCGCAGCTGCGGGTCGAACGCCAGGTCCGACACGCCGCGGAACTCGCGGCGGGCCGCCCTGGCCAGCCGCGGCGCACCGGCCGGCGTGTCCTGCGGATACATCGGGTCACTCGTCCGTCAGGGCGTGCGTGGACACGAAGTCGGCGAGGCTGCCGATGGACGCCAGGTCGGTCTGGTCGATCTCCTCTACGTCGATCTGGATGTCCAGGTCCTCCTCCAGTTCCAGCAGCAGTTCCAGCGTGCTGGCCGAGCTCAGGCCGAGTTCGTCGAACAGGCGGGTGCCCTCCGGCATGGCCGGCATGTCCCGCTTGAGCACCTTGGGCAGCAGCGTGCCGATGCTGTCCACGACCCGTTGCCGCAGTTCGGCGTCCGGTACGACGGTGGCTTGTTCCATCACTGCGTTCCCATCTGCTGTCTAGTGCCGGAAGACCATGGCCGAGAAGATCGCGCCCAGCCCGGCCGCCGCGACCAGGTAGGTGTCGCCGTCGTGGAGCAGGCCGCGTTCGGCGGCGGTGCGGTAGTTGATGAACGGGTCGGCGGCGAAGTTGTGCCCGGTGAGCGGCACGTTGTCCAGCACCACCCGGTCCAGCGGGAAGCCGATCCGCCGGCACATCCGCCGCCACGACACGACGTTCACGTTGTGCGGCAGGATCAGGCTCAGCTCGGCCACCCGCAGCCCGGCCCGCTCCACGGCGGCCAGGATCACCTCGGCCAACGCCTCCGGGTACTCCTTCTGGAACCGGGCGAGCAGGTCGGCGTCGGCCAGCAGCCGGCCGTCGAAATCGCCCCGGACCCGGCTGACGTAGGACAGCAGCCGGTCGTGCTCGCCGTCGGCGGACACCAGGCAGGCGGCGGCGCCCTCACCGAACACCGACGTCTCCGGCACCAGTTCCGCGTCCCGGGTGAACGTCTTCTCCCCGGCCAGCACCAGGGCCAGCGCGCCGGGTTCGCCGTCGGTCGCCAGCAGCCGGCCGGCCACGTCCACGGCGAGCAGCCCGCTGGCGCAGGCGTGGTGGGTGACGGTGAACGCGATCGCGTGGCCGAGGCCGAGCACGCCGCACAGGTCGTGCAGCGGGTTCATCGGGTACGGCACGCCCACCGGCATGCCCCTGGCGTAGATCACGTACCGGACGCGGTGTTCCCGCCCGCGCAGTTCGGTCAGCCCGGACGCGGCGGCGAACAGCAGGTCCAGCAGCGTGCCGTCCGGTTCCCGGCACACCTCGCCCAGCCCGTGGAACCGGCGGAACACCCTGACCTGCCGCTCCCCCAGCGCCAGGCGCCCGGCGAGTTCCTCGATCGGCACCCGCCGGGCCGGCAGGTACGCGGCGACCGCTTCCAGGGCGGTCACACCGCGGCCCCTTCGGTGACACCGGTGGGCTGGGTGGCGTCCCTGGCGGCGCCGACCGCGACGGCCTCCACGGTGCGGGCGATCGTCGCCATGTCCGAAGGGGACAGTCGGTGGGTGTCGGCGGTCAGGTACAACTCGATGCCGTCGTCGGCGTCGCTCACGCTCAGGTACAGCGGCGGCTGCTCGACGTCGGTGTGCCGGCTCCAGCGCAGTGCCGACCGGGACACGGCGGCCTCGACCTGGTCCAGGGTCGGCACCGGTCCGCCGTCCCTGCCGCCGGCGTCCCTGCGGTCGTTGAAGTAGCAGCTGAGTTCGATCTGCTCGCCGCGTTCCTCGGCCATCCGCGCCAGCAGGGCGGCCCGGCCGTGCGGGTCGTAGTAGGCGTTCAGGTAGGTGGACATGGCCGCCTGCACCGCCCTGGCGACGGCCTCGTCGAAGGTGACGTCGGCGACGTCCAGCAGGCACGGGCTGGCCTGCGCCAGCGGGCTGACCGAGTCGGCGAACCGGGGGCGGAACCGGTTGCTCACCGCCAGTTGCAGCACCACCGGGTTGGTGCCCGCGGTCCTGGCCAGCGCGACGGCGTAGGCGGCCAGCAGCACGGGTGACGTGTCGGTGCCGGTGCGCGCGGCGATCAGCCGCATCGCCAGTTCGGTGGCGGGCGTGTGGTAGCGCAGGCGCCAGTAGCGGGGTTGCCTGCGGTCGGTGGACTCGCCGAACTGCCGGGGTGCGGCCCGGCGCAGCACCCGCTCCCAGTGCCGCAGCGCGGCCTCGCTCTGCCGGCGGGCGGCCGCGGTTCGTTGCTGCGCGGCCTGTTCCAGCGGCTGCATGGCGGTCACCGGGCGGACGTCGCCGGTGAGCATGGTCATCAGGTCGGCCATCAGCGCGTCCAGGCCGTGCGCGTCGATCGCCAGGTGGTTGTAGACGGCCACGGAGTGGGTGGGCACGCCGTCCCGGCACACGGCGGCCATCCGCAGCGGCCACTCGCGCTCGTAGTCGAAGTCGGTGCTCTCGTAGCGTTCCCGGACCTGTTCGGCGACGGCCGCCGGGTCGGCGTCGCCGGCGTCGACGACCTCCAGCGGGACCTCGCCGGACTCGGACACCACCTGGCGCGGCTCGCCTCCGGAGTCGAACGCCAGGCGGGTGCGCAGGGACTGGTGCCGGCCCATCACGAAACGCAGGCACTCGACCATGTCGTCCAGGGAGTGCCCCTCGGGGATCGGTTGCACGCCGCCGAGATATTCCGACGCACCCTGGTGCGCGATGGTCCGCCAGATTACCCGCTGTCCCCAGGACAGCTGATCTGTGCCGGAACCGGGGCCGGAGAAAGAAACCAGGATCTGATGAGGCATGTCGTTTTCTCCCGCGGATTCATCAGATCGGCAATTGACTCCGATCGCATTTTTGTGAGACCGCGGAATGAAGTCAACACTCGATCGATGCCGCCTTTCGTGACAACGATCCGATGTCACGAACACGTGCCGCCGGGTCCAGCGCGCCGGTCACCAGGACGTCCTCGATGCGCAGCATCATGGCCGCCATCTCGGCCGGCGCCAGCCGGTGCGTGTCGGCGCACATGGCGAGGTCGAACACGTCCGGCACGTCGTTGACGTGGAAGAACACCGTGTGGTCGTAGCGCTCCAGGCTCTCCTCCCAGCGCAGCTCGGTCTCCGCGCGGGCCAGCTCGACGGCCTCGGCCGTTGGCGGCTCGGCAGGCACCGGCGGGTTCTGGAACGCCAGCCGGCGGTCGTTGAAGAAGCAGTCGATGTCGACGTACTCGCCCCGGTCCGCGTTGACCTCGGCCAGCATCTCGGCCATCCGGTCCGGGTCGTAGTAGGAGTGCTTCGCCGCCCTGGTGGCCGCCCGCCACGCCCGGCCGACCACCTCGTCGAACGTGCTGTCCTCGGTCTCCACCACGGCGACGCACGCCTCGGACACCGGTCCGACGGCCTGCGCCAGGCCGGGCCGGAACCGGTTGTTCACCACGATCTGCGCCACCGCCGGGTCGTTCGCGGTGACCTCGCTGAACGCGACGGCGAACGCGGCGAACAGCACCGGCGACGTGCGCATCCGGTTGCGGGCGGCGACCGCGCGACCGGCCAGGTAGGCGGCGCGGGACCGCAGCCCGACCTGCCACCAGCGGGGCAGCCTCGGGTCGGCCGACGTGCGGTAGCGGCGGGCCGGGATCTGCCGGACCAGCTTCTCGGCGTAGCGCACGGCGGCCTCGCTGTGCCGCACCGCACCCGGTGAGCGCTGCTGCCGCACCTGCTCCAGCGGGGTCAGGCCGGTGACCGGGCGGGTCGGCCCGCCGGTGGCCGGGTCCATCGTGGCCAGGTCGTCCACCAGCGCCCGCACGCCCTGCACGTCGACGGCGATGTGGCAGTACACGGCCACGACGTGCGTCACGCGACCGCCGCGGCACACCGCGGCCATCCGGATCGGCCACTCGCCGACGTAGTCGAACGGCTCGGCGTAGTACCGCTTCGTGGTGCGGCGGGCGATCTCGGCCGGGTCCTCACCGCCGGCGTCGATCACCTCAAGCGGAACCGAACCGGACGTCGACACCCGCTGCCGGAGCACGCCGTCCGCGCCGGTCACGACGTGGGTGCGCAGCGACTGGTGGCGGCTCATCACGAAGCGCAGGCCGGCCACGACGGCGTCCAGCGTGACGTCCGGCGGCACCGCGACGAAGTCGCCGACCGGCAGCGAGCTGCCCGCGTTGGTCATCGAGTCCCAGATCGACTGCTGACCCCAGGACAGGACGTCCTCGCCGCCGTCGTCATCCGCCGTGAAAGTCACCAGGATCCGGTCCGCCATGGCGGAAATATCCCGCCACCGCCCACGTGAACACAAATTGTCCGGCGATCGTTGCAAAGAAATGTGCAATATTGCCGCCGACCGGTGGCGGTACGGTTTTCCCATGGCCGCACGCCAATTCCGCGCGGAGATCGCCGCGATGCTGGCCGACCTCACCGGCGCCGGCGCGGTGGCGCCGGACGCCACGCTGGAGGGCGATCTCGGGCTGGACAGCCTGGACGTGGCCGACCTGGCCGTGCGGCTGCGCGAGCGGTACGGCGTCGACCTCGTCGGCTACCTCGCCACGCTCGACGTCGACCAACTGGTCGGGCTGACCGCTGGTGAACTGGCCGACCACGTCGCGGCGGTCGCCGCGTGAGGGTCCTCGTCGTCACGCTTCCCCTTGCCGGGCACGTGAATCCGGCCGCGGCACTGGCCGGCCGGCTGGCCGCGCGTGGCCACGACGTGGCGTGGGCCGGTTCGGAGTCGATGCTGCGGCCGATGCTCGGTCCGGACGCGGTGATCCTGCGCACCGGGTCGCGGCTGTTCCGCGAGCAGGGCGGCGCCGGGATCGCGTCGGTCCGGTCGCTGTGGACGCGGTTCATCGTGCCGTACGCCAGGTTCCTGCTGCCCGGCGTGGAGCAGGCGGTGCGGGCGTTCGAACCGGACGTGCTCGTGGTGGACCAGCACGCGGTGGCCGGCGCGATCGTCGCGCGCCGGCACGGACTGCCGTGGGCCACGCTGGTGTGCTCGGCAATGGAGCTCACGAACCCGTACCGGGCGCTGCCCAGGCTCACCGAGTGGACCCGCGACCAGTTGCTCGGGCTGTGGGCCCGCGCCGGCCTGGCCGAGACGGACTTCGCCGATCCGCGCTGGTCGCCGTTCCTGGTGCTGGCCCAGGCGGTCCGCGAGCTGACCGGCGACGTGGACCGGCCGGTCGAACTGGTCGGGCCGCTGATCGGTGAGCGGGCCGCGCCGCCGTTCCCGTTCCACCGGCTGGACCCGCGGCGACGGCACCTCCTGGTCACCATGGGCACCCTGGCCGACGACCTGACCGCCGACTTCCACGCCCGCGTGCTGGCCGGGCTGCCGGACGGCGTCCAGGCCGTCGTCGTCGCGCCACCGGGCCGGCTGCCGAGCCTGGTGAACACCGTGCCGGACCGCGCCGGGGACACTGTGCTCGTCGCCGAGCGGGTGCCGATGCTGGACCTGTTGCCGCACATGGACATCGTGCTCGGCCACGGCGGCGTGAACACCACGTCGGAGGCACTGCTCAACGGTGTTCCCCTGGTGCTGGCGCCGATCCGGCACGACCAGCCGGAAATGGCCAGGCAGGTGGTCGCGGCGGGCGCCGGGGTACGGGTCAGGTTCCGCCGGGCCACACCGGACCAACTGTCCGCCGCCGTCACCGGCGTGCTCGACGACCCGGCCTACCGGGCGGCGGCCCGCCGGATCGGCGCCGCGTTCCGGGCCGCCGGTGGCGCGGACACCGCGGCGGAACTGGTCGAACGATTGCAGCGAACCGTGTCCACAGCGGCGCCGACCGTTGTCCGGCGGCACAGCCAACCCATAGCCTGACGCGCGGCAGTCCGTGCCGGCACGAGCGACACCCGGAGCACACCGTGATCGAAACCAAGGGGCTGCGCAAATCCTTCCACGTCGGCAAGCGGCGCAAGCGGACCACAGTGGAGGCGGTGCGCGGTGTCGACCTGAAGGTGGGCGACGCGGAGATCTTCGGCTTCCTCGGCCCCAACGGCGCCGGCAAGACGACGACACTGCGCATGCTCACCACGCTGCTGGTGCCGGACGGCGGCGACGCGGTGATCGCCGGCGCCGACCTGCGTGCCGACCCGGCCGCGGTGCGGCGGCTGTCCGGATACGTCGCGCAGGGCGGCAGCACGGTCGACGAGGCCACCGCACGCGAGGAACTGGTGTTGCAGGCCAGGATGTACGGCATTGACAAGGCCGAGGCGCTGCGCCGGACCGCCAGTGCGCTGGACGCCTTCCAGCTCACCGACTTCGCCGACCGCAAGTGCCGCACCTACTCCGGTGGCCAGCGGCGCAGGGTGGACATCGCGCTCGGCGTGATCCACCGGCCGAAGGTGCTGTTCCTGGACGAACCCACCGTCGGGCTGGACCCGCAGAGCCGGGCGACCATGTGGGACGAGGTGCGGCGGCTGCGCGCGGCAGGCATGACGGTCTTCCTCACCACGCACTACCTGGACGAGGCGGACGCCCTGTGCGACCGCATCGCCATCATCGACAACGGCGAGATCGTCGCCGAGGGCACGCCGGACGACCTGAAGCGGGAGATCGCCGGCGACGTGGTGACGGTCGACGTGGACGGCGCCGCACCCCGGGCCGCGGAACTGTTCGAGGGCACCGGTTTCGTCCGCAAGCTGGAGGTCGACCAGCACAAGGGTCTGCGGCTGTACGTGGACGACAGCGCGTCCGCCATCCCGCGGATCCTGCGCGCCCTGGACGGCTCCGGCATCCCGTTCGGCGGCATCGGGCTGAACAAGCCCAGCCTGGACGACGTGTTCCTGACCAAGACCGGCCGCTCGCTGCGGGAAAGCTGAGGACGACATGACTGCCGCGACGGTCACCGGACATGTCCACCCGGCGTTCGACCGTGGCCCGGCGAAGCTGTTCCGGGACACGTGGCTGGTGTTCCAGCGGCAGATGCTGCTGGTGCTGCGCACGCCGCTGCGCCTGGTGATCGGGTTCGCCCAGCCGATCGCGTACCTGTTGCTGTTCGCGCCACTGCTGAAGTCCGCCCTCGGCGCGTCGACGTACGCCGAGGCGTACCGGGTCTACGTGCCCGGCCTGCTGGTGATCCTGGTGCTGCTGAGCGGGTTCTTCACCGGCTTCTCGCTGCTGTCCGAACTGGCCTCCGGGGTGATCGAGCGGTCCAGGGTGACCCCGATCAGCCGGTTCGCGCTGCTGCTGGGCAGGTCGCTGAGCGAGGTCGCGACCCTGATCGGGCAGGCGGTCATCATCACGCTGCTGGCGATCCCGTTCGGACTGTCCGTGTCGTTCGGCGACGCGGTGCTGGCCTACCTGCTGCTGATCATGATGGGCGTCGGCGCGTCGTGCGTGTCCTACGCGGCGGCGCTGCTGATCCGCAACCCGATGGCGCTGGGTCCGCTGATCAACGTGGTGTCGCAGCCGCTGGCCCTGCTGTCCGGCGTGCTGCTGCCGCTGGCGCTGGCACCGGCCTGGCTGCGCGCCATCGCCTGGTGGAACCCGTTCTACTGGGCGACCAACGGCACCCGGGCGCTGTTCGTCGGCCGTCCGGGCGACCACTCGGTGTGGATCGGCGCCGTCATCCTGGCCGTGCTGGCCGTCGCGACGGTCACCTGGGCGACCAGGCTGTTCGCCCGCCGGGTGCGCTGACCTGCGGCGACGCCGATGGGCGTAACTTGGCCGGCATGCGGTTCGGCCTGGTCACGTACCCGACGCACCGCGCGCTGGATCCGGCGAGCCTGGGGCGCGCGGCGGAGGAACGGGGCTTCGAGTCGCTGTTCTTCGCCGAACACACCCACATCCCGATCAACAGTCGCCGGCCGGGTACGGACGATTCCGACGACATGGTCAACTACGCGCACGCGTACGACCCGTTCGTCGCGCTCAGCATGGTCGCGGCCACGACCAGTCGCCTCAAGCTGGGCACCGGCGTGTGCCTGGTGGCCCAACGCGATCCGATCATCACCGCCAAGGAGGTCGCCAGCCTGGACCACCTGTCCGGCGGCCGGGTCCTGTTCGGTGTGGGCGCCGGCTGGAACCGGGAGGAGATGACCAACCACGGCACCCACCCGGCCGACCGGATGGCGGTGCTCGCCGAACGGGTGCACGCCATGCGGGCCATCTGGACCCACGACGAGGCGTCCTACCACGGCCGGCACGTCAACTTCGGCCCGATCTGGTCGTGGCCGAAACCGGTGACCCAGCCGCACCCGCCGATCCTGGTCGGCGGCAGCGGCCCGGCCGTGGAGGACCGCGTGCTCGACTTCGGCGACGAGTGGTTCCCACAGGGCGTGACCAGGGAGAACGTCGGCCCGTTCGCCAGGCGGGCGGCGGCGCTGCAACGCCGGGCCGGGGAACTGGGCCGCGGTCCGGTGCCGATTACCCTGTTCGGCGCCCAACCGGACCAGGTGACGATCGAGGCGTACGAGGCGGTCGGCATCACCCGCTGCCTGTTCGTGCTGCCCGAACTGGAGCGCGACCGCGCCCTGCCACTGCTGGACCGGCTGGCCGAGATCGCCGCCGACGTGAAGCAGGGTCCGTGAACCGCCCGGGATTCGGCGTCCGCCATCCGGACCTGGCCGCCCTGCTGGCCACCGAACAGGCGGTCGCCACTCGCTCAGCGCCTACACCGTCCCGGTCGACCTGCCGGCGGACGGCCGTGCGCGAGGTGCATGAGGAGGCTGGCCTGGGTGTTCCTCGACCTGCTGTGAGCTCAGCCCATGCGCCGGGCGTTCCACTGCGGCGAATGGGTGATCGCCGCGACGACCTCGGCGAGTTGGTCCGGTCGCCGGGTGGGCGCCACCCAGGTGCGGGACCGGGTGCCCACCTGTGACGTCGCGACCGCCGCCGCCTGGCGGGTGCGGAACTCCGGGAACGTGGCGTACTCCTCGTCGATCTCCAGCACCAGCGCCGCCCGCATCCACGGCGGGGTGAGCATGCCGAGGTAGAAACCGACCGCCACGCCACTCCGTGCCTGCACGCCGCTGGTGGACGCGCGGCGGCTGGTCCTGGTCATCGCCCGCAGTTCGTGGCGGTCGCGGACGACCCGCATCTCCAGCACGCCCGCCCACGGCACGCTGAACACGCGGTACGCCTGGAACGACGGCGCCGGCGGGTGCCGCCGGTTGGCGTCCGGGTGGCGCACGTTGCCGATCCGCACGCCGTCGGCGTCGATCCGGATGCCGGTCGGCCAGTGCACGAAGATGCGCATGCTGTTGGTGAAGACCAACAGCACGACGGCGATGACGAACGGCACCAGGTACGCCGCCTGGCCGGTCACCCCGCCGAGCACGGCCGACACCACCATGACGACCACCATGCCGACAGCCAGCAGCACGACCGCCGGCCGCAGTGCGGCGTGGTCCTCGGCGTATTCGGTCACTGTGTGGTCTCCAGGATCACCAGGCGGGTCAGTTCCTCCGCCACATCATGCTCGGTCCTGGCGTCCAGCGGTGCGCCGTCCCTGCTCGACACGCACGATCCGTCCGGCTGGCGGAGCACGGTGACGGTGGTGCGGGTCAGCTGTTCGGCGGCCCGGTGCCGGTACAGGTCCAGGGTGCGGGTGCCCGGCGGCTGGTCGGCGCACGCCCACGACGCCAGCACCGAGACCGCGCGGGCCGGCGAGAGCAGCAGGTACTTGTAGAGCTGGTGCAGGTCGTCGGCGCGGGCGCGGTCCTCGGCGGCGGACAGGGTGACGTGCTGCCGCACGCCGAGCCCGACCCGCTCGTTGCTGGCCCGCTCCACCAGCACCGCCCGCAGTCCCAGGCCGTCCTCGGCGATCCCGTACATCCGGGGCGCACCGCGCTGTTCGCCGTCCAGTGCGCACTGCACCACGAACGCCGGCCGGGACCGGGCCATCATGATGAGCGCCAGCGGTGGGGCGACCCTGGCCACCGACTCGCCGCCGGCCTCCGGATCCGGCCGCGGCGGGTCCATCAGCCGCCGGCCGACCAGGCCGCGGAACGAGTCCCCGGCCAGTTCGTCCCGGTAGTCGTCGGGCAGGTTCACCCACGCCTGCCACACCGGTTCGTCGAACACCGACTGGAACGCGCCGCCCAGCGCGCACAGGTCGACCGCGATCAGGTCCGGCAGCGGGGCCGCGCCGTCCCGGGCCGCCGCCACGAGGAACCGCTGGACCTCGGCGACGTCGGCCTGCCGCGGATCGGTGGGCCACACCGGTGTGGTCACAGCCACCCCGTGGCCGCGTGCCAGGCGGACGACGCCGCATGGCCCACGGTGGACGCGGCCGACGACACCGCGTGGGCCGTCGTGGTCGCCGCCGACGACACCGCGTGCGCCGTGGTGGTCGCGGCGGACGCCACGGCGTGGCCAACGGTGTTGGCCGTGTTGTGGAACCACGGCCAGTGATGGTAGAGGTAGTCGCCGCCCAGGTAGACGCCGGTGCCGATCATGGTCACCTCGCCGACCACCGGGATCTCGTCGGTGGCCAGGTTGGCGATGACCAGGGCGCCGTTGACGCCGGCCGCGGCCCGGTCGACGCCACCCATGACGCCGCTGTCCTCGGGATGGACCAGTGTGCCCGCGTCACCGACCAGCGCCGTCACGCCCAGCACCTTGCTGGCCACGTCACCCACGGCCGTCGCCTTGCCGACCCACGATGTCTCCGACGCCCACTGCTTGGTGAACGCCTCGGCGGCGTTGACCTTGGAGGTGAAGCGGTCCGCCATGGACGCCACGTCGTCCCACGACGCGAGGCCGTTGTCCGCGTCGTGCGCCAGGGAGCTGACGTCCGACCACCACTTGTCGACCTCGCCCGGCATCTCCTTCTGCCAGTCCGCGACCGCCTTGACGATCGACTCCCCCCGCTTCAGCGCCGCGTCCAGCGCGGAGTCGGCGCCGAGCGCGTCCCACGGGGCGTGCAGCTTCTCGATGAACCCGCGGACCGGTTCGCTCTTCTCCCAGATCTTGTTCAGGTCCTCGACGGCCTGCTGGAGGACGCCCTTGGTCTCCTCGCCGGACTTCTCCAGTTCGCTGGTGGCCGCCTTGGTGGTGGAGTCAGCGGTGGCGGCGGCGCTGGCCGCCGCGCTGCCGGTCGCGTTCTGCGCCGCGCTCTGGGCCGCCGCGACCCGCTGCTGGGCCGACTTCAGCACGCCCGCGTAGCTGCGGATGGCACCGGCCACGCTGCGCAACGGCGCCGGAACGCCCGCCACGCCCTGGGACACCCCGTTGGTGAACGTCGTGTAGGCGTCGGCGGCCGATCCCGACCAGTTGGCGTTCGTCCTGGCCAACGAGGTGTAGTTGGCGGTGTCCGAGGACAGCCGGCCGGCCGCCCCGGCGTGGCCGTCCAGTTCGTCGGCCAGCCGCAGCAGGGCGTCCGGATCGCCGGGGATGCCGCTCATCGCGCACCACCGGCCTTGTTCAACCGGTCCGTATTGGACTGTTCCGTCCTGTCGTAGCCGCTCGCCGTCTGCTTCAGGTTCTGGCCGACGAACCCGAGCAACGCGGCCGTGTCCAGCATCGCCTTGGTCGCCGCGTCCGACGCCTGGGCGAGCAGGCCGGACAACTCGGGCAGGCCCGCGGCGCCGGCCATCTGCGCCAGCGACTGGCCCGCTCCGGTCGCCGCCGACTTGGCGGTGTCGACCAGGCCGAGTATCCGCCCGCTCGCCGCATCCAGTTCGCCTGGATGCACCGACATGCTGCCGCCCACGAGTGTTGTCCCTTCACCGAGCGTGACGGCGCGTGCGCGCCCGAACTCGGGGTTAGACGTTAGCCGATGCCGGTTCCGGTGTGGGCCGTTCGAGTGAATCAGTGGCTCGTGCCGGCTACCGACAGTACGACCGAACCCCGTGGGTCGACATCTCCGCCCACGGGGTCCGGTCGATCGTCAGGACCGCCCGTTCTGGCCCTGCTGCGCGCGGGCCAGCAGCGACTCCTGCACCACCGGGTCCTGGTCGGTGCCCAGGAGGCGCCAGTCCTCGCCGGGTTCCAGGATCTTCTCCGCCGACCGGATGGACCGGAAGTCGTGCTCCGGGTTGTCGGCCAGCGCCGGCGGTTCGGCCCCGTTCTCCAGGCCCTTGGCGGCCTTGAGCAGGATCTGCCGCATCCGGATCACGGCCTTGTCGGTCGTGCCCAGGTGTTCCTGGCTGCGGTCGTAGATCGGGCCCATCGACTCCGTCACCATGAGGTCCTGGGTGACGAAGTCCGGGATGCCGCTGAACGACGTGGCCCGCTGGACCTCCCGGTCGATGCCGTAGTCGTTCTCCGCCGTCCACGGCCGGGGCGTGATGCCGCTGGAGCGGTCCTGGAACGGCGTGGTGAACGGCGCCGGCACGTCGAACAACCCCTTGCCGCCGAGGTTGTTCGGGTTGGGTTCGACCTGCGTGGCGAAGTTGTACCGCCAGCAGTTGTGGTCGTCGATCGGCACGAACATGCCCTGCCGCGAGGTGAACGGCAGGCTCGCCACGACGGTGGTGTAGGGCACCACGTACTCGGTGACCCGCACGTGGGTGTGCCCGGCCGGGGTTTCCCGGATGCCCGCGTAGCGGTAGCCGTACCAGGTGTCCTCCACCTCCAGCCGGGGCGCCCGGTCGTGCCGCCAGAACTTCCACGACATCGCGTTGGACGAGTAGCCCGGCTTGTCCGAGCCGTCGTCCGGGATGTCGTCGACGCCGTTGAACTGGTGCAGCCACGAGATGTGGGCGCTGTCCAGGTTGCCTTCCATCGCCTGCACCCAGTTGCACGAGGTGAACATCTTGCGGGCGAACACGTTCTCCGGCGGCAGCGAGTCGGTGCCGAAGTCGCGGAACGGCGTGATCGTGTCCGGAGGACCCATGTAGGTCCAGATGATGCCGCCGGACTCGTGCACCGGGTACGCCTTGATCCGCACGCGGTTCTTGAACGTGCTGGTCGGCGGTTCGCTGGGCATGTCGACGCAGGTGCCCTCACGGTCGAACTTCCAGCCGTGGTACGGGCACCGCAGGCCGCACTCCTCGTTGCGGCCGAAGAACAGCGACGCGCCGCGGTGCGGACAGGCTTCCGCGACCAGGCCGATCTCGCCGTCGGTGTCGCGGAAGGCCACCAGGTTCTCGCCCAGCAGCCGGACCCGAACCGGATCACAGTCCGGTCCCGGCAGTTCCACCGACAGCAGCGCTGGCGTCCAGTACCGGCGCAGCAGATTGCCCATCGGCGTCCCTGGGCCGACTCGACACAGAATATCGTTGTCCTGCTGAGAAAGCACCGTATGACCTCCTGTCCGAACTCTACGAACTCCTGTGCACGCTCACTGGGTCACCGGCGCGGCGGTCACCGAACCGTCCGGAGCGACGATGTCCATGGCGGACACGGTGTTGGTGATGGCACCGTGGTCGTCCGGCGTCCGCTGGAAGTAGTAGCCCTGCAGGCCACCGACCACGATCTTCTGGTGCTGGAGCGCGTTGGCCACCGCGTTGGTGTCGATGGAACCGGCCGTCTTGATGGCGTCGACCAACTCACGCCCGGCGTCCCAGCCCTCGCTGGAACCGTTGATGGCCTCCTGGTCGTAGCCGGCGGCCTTCATCGCGGCGATGTAGTTCTTGGTGTCCTGGATGGCCGGGGCGTTGGCGGCGTTGTTGGCCAGGTCGTTCACCAGGGAGTCGGGCGAGCCGAGCAGGTAGACGTTCTTCATCGCCGTCGGGCCGCCGGTGCCCTGGATGAAGCTGGGCAGCGAGCAACCGGAGCACTCGGAGATCGGGATGGTCGGGTTCTGCGCCCGGACCGCCTTGATCGCGGTGATGGTGTCGGCGCCGGGGATCATGCCCAGGACGATGATCTGCGGGTTGGCCTTGAGCATGGCCAGCGCCTGCGGGGTGTCGTTGGTGGAGCCGGGCGTGGTGATCTGCGTCGACACGACCTTGAACTCGCCGTTCTTGGCGAGGCTCGCGGTGTAGGTGTCGTTGCCCAGGCCACCGGGGGCGTTGTCCTCGATGACGGCGACGCGGGTGTAGTGGCGGGGCAGGATGAGCTTCTGCACGGTGGCCAGGTCGTCGGCGTGGAACACGTCACCAATGGCCGGATACACGTATTTCGAGTGGCGGACGCTGTCGCTCAGGCCGATGTCGTTCCAGCCGGACTGCCAGCCGAGCATGATGGTCTTCAGCTGGTCGGCCACCGGCATTCCGGCCGCCGCCGTGGAGGTCTCCTCCGGGCCGAAGATGAAGTTCGCGTGGTCCTGGGTGACGCACTTGCGCACCAGGCTGGCCGCCTGGGCGGGATTGCTCTGGTCGTTCTCCTTGACCAGGTTGATCTTGTGGCCGAGAACGCCACCCTGCTTGTTGATCATCTTGACGAACGCGTCGGCGCCCTGCATGTCGGTGCTGCCGAGCTGGGTGAACGGTCCGGAAGTGGCGGCCACCTCGCAGACGATGATCGGGCCGTTCGCGTTGCCGCCCCCCGAGCCCCCGCCTCCGCCGCACGCGGCCAGCGCCAACGCGCCGGCGCCGGCCAAGGCGGTCCAGGTCATCAGCCTGCCGCGGCCGAAGATCTTGCTGGTCATCTTTCATCCCTTGTTCGAACTAACGTGTCATTGCCGGCGCTGGCGCCGCGCAGCGACGATCTAACCGGAGAGGCTCGGAAGCCGGCGACGTCCCCCTCGTAGGCGAGGCGGCCGTCCATCATCGCGTAGAGCTTGGTGCTGATTAGTTCCAACATTTCGATGTCGTGTTCGACGACGAGCATCGTCCGCGTTTTCGCCAACTCGACGAGAAAGTCGGCGAGTGCGAGTCGCTGGCCACGGCTGAGGCCGGACGCCGGTTCGTCGGCGAGGACGACCACTGGCTCGGTCACCACGGCCCTGGCCAGTTCCACCATCCGCTGTCCCTCCAGGGTGAGCGACCCGACCGGACGGCCGATCAGGCCGCCGAGGTTCAGGTCGTCCAGGGCGGCGCGGGCCTTTTCCCGTGCCGCGCGAAGGGAACCGCGGAAGATCGAGGAGATCATGGACTGTCCGACGTGCTGCGCGTAGCCGAGAGCCACGTTGTCCAGAACGGACCGGTCCTCCAGCAGTTGCACGGACTGCCAGGTGCGGGTGACGCCGCAGCGGGCCCTGGCGGTCGCGTTGGCGCCGGTCACGTCGACGCCCTTGAGTTCCACCCGGCCGCTGTCCGCCCTGGCCGCGCCGGCCAGCAGGTTGAACAGGGTGGACTTGCCGGCTCCGTTGGGTCCGCACAGTCCGTACAGGCCGGCCATCGGCAGCGACAGCGACACGTCGTCCACCGCCGTCACACCGCCGAAGTGTTTCGTCAGGTTTTCGCACCGCAGAATCGGCGTGTCGGTGTTATTCACTGTCACCGCCTCCGACCGGCGCCACGGCGTCCGGTCGCGCCGGGATCGGGGCCAGCACCTCGGCCGGGTCCGGTTTGTCCGGACGTGTTCGGCTCCGGACGCCACGCACGGCCCGCCAGCCGCGCTGCACGATGCCGCCCAGACCGTCCGGTTCGAACAGCAGCACCAGCAGCAGCAGCACGCCCTCGATGATCGACAGGTTCGTGGTGATGGTGCCGCTGAGATTGGACAGGTACTCGATGGCGACGGCGCCGACGACGGCACCCCACACGCTGCGCCGGCCACCGACGAACAGCATCACCAGCAGGGTCAGCTGGGACGACTCGGCGGCCAGGTCGGGCGTGACGATGTTCTGCGCACTGGCCACCACGGCACCGCCGAGCGCGGCCAGCACCGAGCCGAGCACGAACACCTCGACCTTGCGCTGGCCCAGGCTGACGCCCATGCCCTCGGCCATGCTCTCGTTCGCGGCCACGGCCGACAGTTGCAGGCCGACACCGGACCGCAGGATCCGTACCGCGATGAACGTGACCAGGCCGAGCACCAGCGCGGCCACGATCCCGGTGCCGAGCAGGCTCTGCTGGAACGTCTCGCCGTTCCACAGCGGCTCGACGCCGGAGATGCCGGCGAAGCTGCCCAGGTAGTGCGAGAACGTGGCCAGTTGGGACACGACCTGCGGGATCAGCAGCGTCACCAGGGCCAGCGCCAGGCCGGCGATCCTGGTCAGCACCGCGCTCATCAGCAGCGACACCAGCGCCGCGCCCACGATCGCGGCGAGGAACGCCAGCGCCACGGGGACTTCGTACTTCACTTCCAGGATCGCCACCGAGTAGGCGCCGAAACCCATGAACGCGGACTGGCTGAACGCCAACTGGTGGCTGTAGCCGAGCTGGATCGACATGCCGATCGTCACGATCGCGTACCCGAGCGCCACGGTGAAGACGTTCGCGTTGTACGAACCGCCCAGGCCCAGCAGCACGATGACGGCCACGCCGGCGACGGCGGCACCGTAACCGAGTGGGACGATCCCGGATCGATTCGTCAACCAGTCAGTGCGCGGTTGCAATGCCCAGCACCCCCGGTCGGATCATGATGAGGACGGCGAGCACCGCGTACAGCAGTATCTCGTTGTACGACGTGCTCAGGTAGCCGCCGAGGAACGATTCGGCCAGGCCGATCAGCAGCCCGGCGACCACCGCCCGGCCCGGCCGCCGGAAGCCGGCGAACCCCGCGGCGACCACCCCGATCAGGCTGATCGTCGGGCCGGAGCTGAACGTGAAGCCGGTCAGCGGCGACTCGACGACGCCGAACAGCGCGGCGATCACCGCCGTCGTGACGAAGATCTGCCTGCGCAACTGGTGGGTGTTGATGCCGACCACACGGGAGCCGACGACGCTCTCCCCGCTGGCGGTCGCCGCCTTGCCGGCCATCGTGTAGTAGAGGTAGCCGGCGGCCAGCCCGCCGATCACGACGGCCAGGCCGAGCACCAGGATGCCGGCTCGTTCGATGTGCAGCGAACCGAAGGACAGCGCGTTGCCCGGCCACAGCGCGGGCGCCGCGTGCACGTCGGTGCCGAACACGATGCGGGCCGCGCCCTCCAGGATGAACGACAGGGCGAACGTGTAGAAGAAGACGGACACGATGCCCGAATGGCCGCGGCCGCGGTCCAGGGCCGGGTGCAGCACGACCCAGTCGAACACCCACGCGATCAGGCCCGACGCCACCAGCGGGATCAGGATGGCCAGCCAGAGCGGCAGGCGCGCGTCCTGGGCCAGTTCCGCGGTGCCGATCGCGCCGATCATCGCGAAGTCGCCGACCGCCAGGTTCAACACGTTCGCCACGCGGAACCAGATGGACAGGCAGGCCGCGAACACGGCGTAGATGGCGCCGGACGTGATGCCGGCCAGGAACAGGTTGCCGAAATTGCTCATCGGACCGCCTCGGAAGCGGCGCCGGCGCGTTCCTCGCCGGTGATCGTGCCCTGATGGACGCTCAGGATGCGGGAGCTGACCTGTAGTGCGCGCACCGGATTCTCTTCGACGAGGAGGATGCTGACGTTGGTCGCGGACAGCCTAACCAGTGCCTCGTAGACCCTCGCCGTCACGCTCTCGGACAGCCCGAGGCACGGTTCGTCCAGCACCAGCAGGTCGGGGGCGGCGGCCAGCCCCCTGGCCAGTGCCACCATCTGCTGCTCGCCGCCGGACAGCGTGCCGGCCCGCTGGTTCAACCGGCGGGCCACCTCGGGGAACAGGTCCAGGACGTCGGACACCTCGTGCCAGGCGTTGCGCACCAGGCGCTTGCTGGTCTTGCTGTACCGGCCGAGCAGGATGTTGTCCCGCACGCTCATCCCCGGGTACAGGTGGCGGCGTTCGGGCACCAGCACCAGTCCGGCGCGGATCGCGGCGATCGGGTTGCCGGACGGCAGCCGGCGGCCGTTGACGTGCACGTGACCCTTGCGCGCCACCACACCGGCGAGCGCCCCGACGATGCTCGACTTGCCGTGCCCGTTCGGGCCGACGAGGCTGACGAACTCTCCCGGCCGGACGCTGAACGACGCCGATTCCACCGCCTGGTGCTTGCCATACGAGACGGCGACGTCGGCGGCCACCAGCACGGGCTGGTCCGATGTGCCGTCGATGCCGGACTTCCCTTTGGCAGTGCGTCGTTGGACTGTCAGGCGTGCCACTGCGATGCGCCTCTCTGGCACGGAAACGGGTGGGCGCCGGATCCTGGAAGCCGGCGCCGGAAGATGTTACTCAGGGTGCGGCGACCGTAACAACGGTCAACAAATGTGTCAACAAGTTCGGCGAGCCGTTACGCGACCGGTTTTCGCTGGTCACGAGTTGGCCGGTCGGGTCGGGAGCACGGCCACCGCCGGGTGGTCACGGTCCGTGTAGTCGACGCCCGTGGCGCCGCCCGGCGATCCGGTGGCGGAGAAGAACTCCGCGTTGATGGCAGCGTACTGGCTCAACTCGTCGGGCAGGTGAGGTTCGAAGTAGATGGCGTCCTGTGGACACAACGGCTCGCAGGCCCCGCAGTCGATACATTCGTCCGGATGGATGTAGACCATTCGGACGCCTTCGTATATGCAGTCCACCGGGCAGTTGTCCAGGCAGGTCCGGTCCTTGACGTCGAGACAACCCTCGCTGATCACGTAAGCCATGACGGTGGTCCCCTTGGCTTCGACGACTCGGGTCACCATGCCCGTGGGCACGGCCTCACCTCGTTGAGCCTGATACAACGGCCATCGACTGTCAACAATTTTGTTCCCAACCGACCAGTCACAGAGAGGGCATGACCACCTGGGACATCAGTGCTGCCGCGCCGGCCGGACAGGGTACGGTGACCGGCCGGACGATCACCGCGAGCCGACCATACCTTCCACATCAGGCTGAATCGGCAGCTGAACGGTTGGGCCAGGTCAGTGGAAACCCGGCTCGACCTGGGAATGATCGTGCGCAGTTTGGTTGACGATCGGTAGGGTGGTTCATACTCTGACGCAGCCGCCCAACCGCTCGGGGACAACGGAAGCAGGTGTTCGGTGGGCACATTCGTGCTGATCCACGGCGCATGGCACGGCGACTGGTGCTGGGACGCGGTCGCCGCGACGGTCCGCTCGGCCGGCCACGAGGTCGTCACGCCGACCCTGACCGGGCTCGGTGACCGCGTCGGCGAACTGAATCCGGACGTCGGCCTGGACACGCACGTGCTGGACGTCGAGAATGCCGTGCGAACCGCCGGCCGGCGGGACGTCGTGCTGGTCGGCCACAGCTACGCGGGCATGGCCGTGACGGGTGCCGCCGCGCGGCTCGGCGACCTCGTCGGCCGCCTGGTCGTCGTGGACGGGTTCCTGCCCGAGCGAGGGGAAACAGCACTGGAACTGCTGCCGGAGCGGGCCGCCGCGCACTACCGTGACTCCGCCGCCGAGATCGGCGACGGCTGGCGCGTACCGCCGCGGCCGCTGGCCAATCTCGGCGTCACCGACCAGCGGGTGATCGACGAGCTGACGCCCAGGCTCACCGACCATCCATTCAAGACGTACACGGACCGATCCCAGTACGGCGCCAGTGAGTTAACTGTCAACGGCACCTA
>DATEPR010000293.1:0-7331 GCA_035273045.1 Pseudonocardiaceae bacterium
GGTGGGGCTGTCGTCGTCGGTGTCCGCCGGGTCGGCGGCGTCCTGCTCGGTGTCCTCGGTGTCGGACTCCGGTTCGGCCGCCGGCTCGTCCGGCGGCGCCTGCCTGGGCTGCGGCGGTGCCGCGGCGGGCGGCAGGAACACCGGCGCCGCCGCGAACACCGGGGCCAGCGGTGGTTGTTCCGGCTCGGGTTCCGGTTCGGACTCGCCGCCCGCCAGTGCCTCGGCCACCTTGAGCGCGATGTCCCTGTCCAGGCTGGACTGGGCGCTGCGGGCGGGTTCGCCCAGCCCACTCAGCACGTCCAGCACCTCCCGGCTGCTGCGGCCCAGCAGCTTGGCCAGCGCGTGCACCCGCACCTTGGCCGGCAGGTCGGCCAGTGCGATGTCGTCGCCGGTGGGTTCGGGTGTGCTGAAGTCCCCGCCGGCTGTCACCGCGGGATCGTTCGTGTTCGGCATATAGCTCCTCCGCCCCCGGGCGCGTCCTTCGGACGCGGCCGCGCAGGGGCTGCCCTTCTTCTGTCGTGTCACCGCCGCCCATGGCGACGGGAATCCTTGCCCGCGCCGGCTGGGTACCCGAGGCTCCGGGCGTCAGCCGGCAGGTCGTACGGCGGCGTGTTGGCCCGGCTCCGGCTCCCCGGTCGCCGGTTCCGAGCCCGCGCCCCGGTCCGGAGCCAGCGGATCGGCCAGGCGGCCTTCATCGTCGAGCCGCCCCTGGGCAGTCCGGGTCGCCTTCGCGGATACCGGCAACATCAGGGCGGCGACGACACGGAGCGCGCTCAGCACGTCGTCGGGCCGAACGGCTGGTGTTGACTGCCGGACGACCAAGTCCAGTATCCCACACGTCGTGCCAGAGCCCACGGCCCGCGCACCGGCCGGGTGACGCGATGTGCCGCTTTCCACCGTTTCGTCCGGTAGCACCGTGAGAGTCACCACAGCGGGCCGGACGTCCATCGTGCGGCGGCCGTCCTTGGTCAACCGCTGCACCTCGACCGAGTCGGCGGCCAGCAGCGCGGCGACGGCCGGCGCCAGTTCGGCGGCGCCGACCCCGGGCACCTCGATCCGCCACCGGCTGGCGTCGATCCGCTCGGGCAGTGACCCGCCGGTCGCGACCACGGCGTCGACCACGTCCAGGCCGGGCGGCAGGGCCGCGTCCACGGCCGCGCGCAGCGCGTCCGGGTCCACCGTGTCGACCACCTGGACCTCGACGTACTCGGCCTCGCTGGCCGCACCGGTGGGCGCCGCACCCACCCAGGACACCTTCGGGTGCGGGCTGAACCCCTGGGAGAACGCCATCGGCACCCCGGCCCGGCGCAGGGCCCGCTCGAAGGCGCGGGCGACGTCGCGGTGTGACGTGAACCGCAGCTTGCCCCGTTTGGCGTAACGCAGCCGCAGCCGCTGGACGGGTGGAGCCGACGGGTTCGGCTCGTCATGACGGCTCAGTGCAGGCTCCTTCCGGCGTTGCCGGTGTGGTCAACGGGTGACGTACCACGGTACCGGCCGGCGGAAATCGCCGGACGAACTTGTCTGCCGGGTCGGCGCTGGCTACCGTCCCGCTGGAGTGGACGCCGATTCCCCGCGGCTGTCCCCACAACCATGGAGGTCCCCTGTGCCTCTGCTGCGCCGGGCCAGGGCGGCAGCGATCGGCACCGCCCTGCTGGCGACGGGCGCTCTCGCGATCCCCCAACTGGCCCACGCCGACGCGGTCCGGGACGTGTCCGCCGGTTGCGTGCAGGGCGGTCCCGTCCTGCGGTACCTGGTCGTGTTCCCCGATGGCACGACCAGCGCGGACGCCGCGTCGCGGATCGCCGCGGCGTGCGGCGGCACGACCATCTACTACGCCCAGATCGCGGTCGCGGTGGCCACGTCCGCCGACCCGGACTTCGGCCAGCGGATCGGCCCGGACCGCGCGTACAGCGCCGAGGCGGTCGCCTACGCCAACGACCGGAGGGTGGACGCCGGTCCCAAGACCGACGAGGTGCCCGCGGACCGGGACGGCCTCACCACGGGTTCCTCGGCCGACTCCACCCGTGACCTGGCCGGCCAGCAGTGGGACATGGCCATGGTCAAGGCCAACCGGGCGCACCGGATCGACGAGGGCAGCCACCGGGTGCTGGTCGGCGTCCTCGACTCCGGCATCGACCCCGACCACCCGAACCTGACCGGCGAGCTGGACCGGTCCGCGTCCGCGGGCTGCGTGACCGGCGCGCCGGACACCAGCGAGTCGGCCTGGGTGCCCACCACGTCGTCGCACGGCACGCACGTCGCGGGCACCATCGCCGCCGCGGACGACGGCAGCGGCACCGCCGGTGTGGCGCCGGGCGTGCGGGTGGCGTCGGTGAAGGTGGTGGACGACGACGGCTACATCTACCCGGAGGCGGCGGTCTGCGGGATCATGTGGGCGGCCCGCGAGGGCATGGCGATCGCCAACAACAGCTACTTCGTCGACCCGTGGGTGTTCACCTGCGCCGACGCGCCCGGCCAGCACGTCATCTACCAGGCCCTGGACCGGGCCGTGACCTACGCGACCAGGCACGGCGTGCTGAGCATCGCGGCGGCCGGCAACGCCGGGGTCGACCTGACCGATCCCGGCCAGGACAGCCGCAGCCCGGACAACGTGGACTCCGACGACCAGGTGCAGCGCCAGCTCGGCCCGGACTGCGCCCAGCTGCCGGCGGGCATCCCGGGCGTGGTCACGGTGTCCGCGGTGGGTGCGGACGGCGTGAAGGCCAGCTACAGCTCCTACGGGCTGGGCGCGATCGACGTGACGGCACCCGGCGGTGATCCGCTGCAGCGTGGCCAGTGCGTCCTGTCCACCGTGCCCGGCGGGTACGCCCGCTCGTGCGGCACGTCGATGGCCGCGCCGCACGCGGCCGGCGTGGCGGCGCTGCTGGCGTCCACCCACCCGGACGCCACACCCGCCCAGCTGAGATCGATGCTCGACGACGAAGCCGACCCCATCGCCTGCCCGGGCGACTACGACCTGAACGGCACCGGCGCGCAGGACGCCTACTGCACCGGCGACAGCACCTACAACAGCTTCTACGGGCACGGCATGGTCGACGCCCTCGCCGCGGTGGCGCCGGCGGCCACCGCCACCAC
Source organism: Pseudonocardiaceae bacterium (assembly GCA_035273045.1). Lineage (GTDB taxonomy): Bacteria > Actinomycetota > Actinomycetes > Mycobacteriales > Pseudonocardiaceae > DATEPR01. The sequence goes on from DATEPR010000293.1 coordinate 3,097, forward strand.
GGCCAACCAGGCGCAGCAGTCGCATCCCGCCGAGCCGGCACAGCGGGCCACCACCACCCCGCACGCCACCAAGCCGGCGGCCCCACCCGGCGCGACCTACATGCCCAGCCAGTCCGCGGGCGCCGACCCGGCGACGCCGACCAGCACGCCGGCACCCACACCGGTGGTCCCCACGGTCCCGGCGGCGCCGGTCACCCCGGCCGGCGGACCGGTGGGCGGCTTCGCCCTGCTCGGGAACTGGTGACCGTCAGACCGGCGTGATCGGCAGCAGCGTCCGGCCGGTCGGGCCGACCTGGATGTCGGTGCCCATCGTCGGGCAGACGCCGCAGTCGAAGCAGGGCGTCCAGCGGCAGTCGTCCTGTTCCTGCTCGGCGAGGGCGTCCTGCCAGTCGGCCCAGAGCCATTCCTTGTCCAGCCCGGAGTCCAGGTGATCCCACGGCAGGACCTCGTCCTCGTGCCGCTCGCGGGTGGTGAACCATGCCATGCTGACGCCCAGCGGCTCCAACTCGGCCGCGGCGCAGTCGATCCAGCGCCGGTAGGAGAAGTACTCGCTCCACCCGTCGAACCGGCCGCCCTCGGCCCACACCCGCTCGATCACCCGGCCGACCCTGCGGTCGCCTCGGGACAGCAGGCCCTCGACCACCGACGGTTTGCCGTCGTGGTAACGCATTCCGATGTTGCGGCCGAGGCCGCGGTCGGAGTTCACCGCCTGCCGCAGGGCGCGCAGCCGACTGTCCACTGTGTCCGGATCGCACTGCGCCGCCCACTGGAACGGCGTGTGCGGCTTGGGCACGAAGGCGCCGATGGAGATGGTGCAGCGGATGTCCTTGCGGCCACTGGCCGACCGGCCGGCCCGGATCACCTGGTGCGCCAGGTCGGCGATGCGCAGCACGTCCTCGTCGGTCTCGGTGGGCAGGCCGCACATGAAGTACAGCTTGACCTGCCGCCAGCCGTTGGCGTAGGCCGCGCTGACCGTCCTGATGAGATCTTCCTCGGACACCATCTTGTTGATGACACGGCGAATCCGCTCGCTGCCGCCTTCCGGGGCGAACGTCAGGCCGGATCGCCTGCCGTTGCGGGACAGCTCGTTGGCCAGGTCGACGTTGAACGCGTCCACCCGCGTGCTGGGCAGGCTCAGGCCGGTGTTGGTGCCCTCGTACCGGTCGGCCAGGCCCTTGACCAGCGGGGCGATCTCGGAGTGGTCGGCGCTGGACAGGGACAGCAGGCCGACCTCCTCGAATCCGGTGGCGGCCAGTCCGCGGCGCACCATCTCGCCGATGCCGTCGATCGACCGCTCCCGCACCGGCCGGGTGATCATGCCGGCCTGGCAGAACCGGCAGCCCCGGGTACAGCCGCGGAAGATCTCCACGCTCATCCGCTCGTGCACGCTCTCCGCGAGCGGCACCAGCGGCCGCTTGGGATAGGGCCACTCGTCGAGGTCCATCGTGGTGCGCTTGGCGACCCGTTCCGGCACCCGGTCCCGGTTCGGCGTGACGGCGGCGATCGCACCGTCCGGGCCGTAGGTCACGTCGTAGAACCTCGGCACGTACACGCCGCCGCTCTCGGCCAGCCGCAGCAGCAACTCGTCCCGGCCGCCCGGCCTGCCCTCGCGCTTCCAGGCGCGGACGGTCTCGGTGATCTCGCCGACGGCCTCCTCGCCGTCGCCCAGCACCGCCGCGTCGATGAAGTCGGCCACCGGTTCCGGGTTGAACGCGGCGTGACCGCCGGCCAGCACGACGGGGTGGTCGGCGGTCCGGTCGGCGGCGTGCAGCGGGATGCCGGCCAGGTCCAGCGCGGTGAGCAGGTTGGTGTAGCCGAGTTCGGTGGCGAAGCTGACGCCGAGCACGTCGAACGCGCCCACCGGGCGGTGGCTGTCAACGGTGAACTGCGGCACGCCGTGTTCCCGCATCAGCGCTTCCAGGTCCGGCCACACCGCGTAGGTGCGTTCGGCCAGGACACCGGGCAGTTCGTTGAGGATCTCGTACAGAATCATCACGCCCTGGTTGGGCAGGCCCACCTCATAGGCGTCCGGGTACATGAGGCACCAGCGGACGTCCGCGCACGCCCAGTCCCGCACGGTGGCGTTCAGTTCGCCGCCGATGTACTGCACCGGCTTGCGCACCCTGGGCAGCAGCGGTTCCAGCCGCGGGAAAACGGACTCTGCCTGCACACGGACCAGGGTAGTGGGTCCGCGGAACGGCGCAGTACGGACCGCGTGCCGGTGCGGTCCACCCAATCCTAATTGGTCTAGTCCAACCTCTTGACACCGCAAGTGGTCTAGGCCACATTCGAATTCGCGGGGGGTTTCGGCACGAGGAGGACACGTGCGGCGCTCAACAGCCTGGTCCGCGGCCGCAGCCGTCGCGGTGGCCGTCGGGGCGACGGTCGCACTGGCCAACACGGGCAGTGCGGCCCCCTCGACGGCGACCACCGCCCTCACCGGCAACTGGTACGCGGCAGCCCCCTACGTCATGCCACTGGACAACGACCCGCCCGACCTCACCCAGGTGATGGCGGCCACCGGACAGCGTGCGTTCCAACTGGCCTTCATCCTGTCCGACGGCGGCTGCACGGCCGCGTGGGACGGCCTCACCAGCCAGGAGGTCGCGTCCGACACCACCGTCGCCGGCGTCGTCAACAGCGTCCGCGCTGCCGGCGGTGACGTGTCGGTGTCGTTCGGCGGCGCCAACGGCACCAAGCTGGGCCAGGTGTGCGGGACACCTGCCGCGACGGCGGCCGCCGAGCAGGCCGTCATCACGAAGTACTCGCTGCACGCCATCGACCTCGATCTTGAGGAACCCGAGTACGAGAACACCACGGCGATCGACAACGAGATCGGCGCGGCCCAGATCCTGCAGCAGAACAACCCCGGCCTGTACATCTCCATCACCACGGCGGGCACGGCGGCCGGCACCGGCTTCTTCGGCCAGAACGTGCTGAACACCGCCAAGAGCTTCGGGTTCACCCCGAACAACTTCTCGATCATGCCGTTCGACGGCGGCTTCAGCGGCGCGGCCAGCCAGATCTCCGCGCTGAACAACTTCCACTCACTGCTGGAGAACACGTTCGCCTGGGACAGCGCGACCGCGTTCGCGCACGAGGGCTTCTCCGGCATGAACGGCCGCACCGACTCGGCGGAGATCTTCACCCAGACCGACTTCCAGTCGGTGCTGAACTACGCCACCACCAACGGTCTCGCCCGGTTCACGTTCTGGTCGCTGAACCGGGACCGCCAGTGCGCCGTGCCGGACAACAACGGCACCCTGTCCGGCACGTGCAGCAGCGTGCCGCAGGCGGCCTGGGACTTCACCCGGTTCGACGTCCAGTTCGCCGGCGCGACTCCACCGCCGGTGACCACACCGCCGGCCCCGCCGGCCACCACGACACCGCCCGCCGGCGGCACCGGGACCTGCGCCGGTGTCGCCGCGTGGAACTCGTCGACGGCCTACGTCGGCGGTTCGACGGTGACGTTCGGCGGCCACGAGTGGACCGCGCAGTGGTGGACGTTCAACGACACGCCGGGCGGCGCGGCCGGCGTGTGGGTCGACAACGGTCCCTGCTGACGCCGCGGCACGACAAGCGCACCGGACGCCCGCGGCCCGCGAGCCGGGCGTCCGGTGCGCACACCAACGGCCAGTTACGCCAATCCAGGACAAGGAGGCAGGACATGCGCGTGTCCACACGCTCCGCTCTGGCCGCCGCCACGGCCGGTGCGCTCGTGTTGGGCGGGGTCGGCGTCTTCGCCGGCCAGGGCGCCGCGGCACAGTCCGCGGTGACCCCAGCCGTGGCGAGCGGAGGCATCACGGTCGCCTACTACGACCAGTGGAGCATCTACCAGAACGCTTACTACTTACACAATCTGGACGCGTCCGGCGCCGCGGCCAAGCTCGACTACCTGATCTACGACTTCGAGAACATCGACCCGGTCAACCTGACCTGCTTCGAGGCCAGCAAGGCCACCGACCCCGACCCGGCCGGCGAGAACGACCCGAACGCCGGTGACGGCGCCGAGGACTCCTTCGCCGACTACCAGAAGGAGTTCGACGCCACCACCAGCGTCAACGGCACCGCCGACGTGTTCAACCAGCCGATCGCCGGCAACTTCCACCAGTTGCAGGAACTGAAGGCCAAGCACCCGAACCTGAAGATCCTGCTGTCGCTGGGCGGCTGGACCTACTCGAAGTACTTCTCCGACGCCGCGGCGACGGCCGCGTCCCGGCAGAAGTTCGTCAGCT
>DATEPR010000294.1:0-3284 GCA_035273045.1 Pseudonocardiaceae bacterium
CAGCAGCCGGCCACGCCACCGCCCGGCGGGACGTTCGGCCCGACCGGCTACCAGGGCCGCAGCTACCAGGGCCGGCGCGACCAGCCGTGGTGACCGGCTGCCCACACCGGTGACGCAAGCCGCCCGGTAAGGACCTGACGAACGCCGCCACGGCTGGCTACTGTCGAGTCGTGACGGCGCACAGCCGAACCCCGCCCCTGGACGAGGCGCGCGGCGGCCGGGACTTCTCCGGCATCCGCGCCGAGTTCGGTTTGCCGACCGACTATCCGACGGCCGCCCTGGTCGAGGCCGAACAGGCGGTGTCGCTGCCGCTGGGACCCAGGGAGGACGCCACCGGTCTGCCGCTGGTCACCAGCGACCCGCCGGGCGCGAAGGATCTCGACCAGGCGATGCTGCTGCGCCGCCGCGGTTCCGGCTACCGCCTGGACTACGCCATCGCCGATCCCGGCCACTTCATCCGGCCGGGTGGCGCCCTGGACGCCGAGTCGCGCCGCCGTGGCCAGACCCTGTACCTGCCCGACGAACTCGTCCCGCTGCATCCGCCGCAACTGTCCGAGGACGCCGCCAGCCTGCTGCCCGGCGAGACCCGGCCCGCCGTGCTGTGGACGGTGGACTGCGACGCCGACGGCGAGGTGTGCGGCGTGCACGTCCGGCGGGCACTGGTCCGGTCGGCCGCCCAACTGGACTACGACACCGTCCGCGACCGGCTGGCCGCCGGCATCCCTCACTCGTCGTACGAGCTGCTGCCCGAACTGGGCCGGCTGCGCCGGGAACTGGCGGTCAGCCGGGGTGCCGTCGAACTGCAACTGCCCGAACAGCGGGCGGTCGCCGACGGCGACGGCGGCTGGCGGCTGACCCTGCGGTCCCGGGTCGACGTCGAGGCGTGGAACGCGGAGCTGTCCCTGCTCACCGGCATGGCCGCGGCCTCGCTGATGCTCGGCGCCGGGATCGGCGTGCTGCGCACCCTGCCGGACCCGGAACCGGAGGCCATGGCCAGCCTGCGGCGCAGGGCCAGCGCGCTGGGCGTGGACTGGCCGGCCGGGGTCACCGCGGCCAGGGTGCTGGCCACGCTGGACCCGAGCCGCCCGGAAGCCCTGGCATTCCACGTGGAGGCAACCCGGCTGCTGCGCGGCGCCGGCTACTCCGTGCTGGACGCCGAGGCCGGCATCGCCGCCGAGACCACCACCCACGCCGGGCTCGGCGCCGCGTACGCGCACGTCACGGCCCCGATCCGGCGACTGGTGGACCGGTTCGGCATCGAGGTGTGCCTGGCCGTCGCCGCCGGTGTGCCGGTGCCGGAGTGGGTGCGGGCGGCCCTGCCCGGCCTGCCCGCGCTGATGGCCGCGTCCGACGCGCAGGCCAGCCGGGTGGACCGGGCGTGCCTGTCACAGGTGGAGGCGTGGGTGCTGGCCGACCGGGTGGGGGAGATGTTCCCGGCCGTGGTGCTGCACGCCGAGGCCAGGGGTGGTGAGGTGTTCGTCGCCGACCCGCCGGTGCTGGCCAAGTGCGCCGGTGACGACCTGCCCGAGGGTGAGCGGATCATGGTCCGCCTCGTTGAGGCGGACGTCGAACGGCGCAGGGTGGCGTTCCAGGCGGCATAACCGCTCCGGACTGTCCGATATGTACTGGAATCGGCCGGCCCGACATTTCACCGAAGCGGCACGGTCCGTCACGTAACGACTATCGGCGCCTTCCCGAACGAGGGACGACGCTGTTGACTGTGCAGCGGCGGCGGTGGCCCGTCCGACGACCCGGCAGGCCGACCGCCGTCCGCGCACCGAACTCGGGTGCGTGCCCTGCATCAAGGAGGATGCCATGCCATTACGCCCGGTTCGACTGCTCGCGATGGCCAGCGTGGTCGCCGCGGGCGCCCTGAGCGTGGTCGGCGCGACAGCCGCCGGCACGGTCGCGACGTCGGCACCAGCCCCGCACCCGGTGCGGGCCGTCCCGTTCTACGACGACCTGCTGCACGGCGCGACGCTGCCGACCCCGCCCACCCTCGCGCAGTGCCTGGCGCAGCTCGCGATCCACTGCTACAACCCGGCCCAGATGACCCAGGCGTACGACCTGGCTCCGCTGCACGACGCTGGCATCACCGGCAAGGGCAAGACCATCGTCATCGTGGACTCCTTCGGGTCGCCCACCATCGCCAGCGACCTGCACACGTTCGACCAGGTCTTCGGCCTGCCCGACCCGCCGTCGCTGACGATCCGCCAGGACGCCGGCCCGGTGCCGCCGTTCGACCCGGCCAACAGCGACATGCGCGGCTGGGCCGGCGAGACCACGCTCGACGTCGAGTGGAGCCACGTGATGGCACCCGGCGCGAACATCGTCCTTGAGGAAACCCCGGTCGCGGAAACCGAAGGCGTGCAAGGCTTCCCGGAGATGGTCCGGGCCGAGAACTTCGCCGTCGACCACCACCTGGGCGACGTCATCTCGCAGAGCTTCGGCGCCACCGAGGAGACCTTCCCGAGCCGGCAGTCGCTGCTCGACCTGCGGTCGGCGTTCGTCAACGCGCGCAACCACAACGTCACCGTGCTCGCCTCCTCCGGTGACGACGGCGCGACCAACGCCGAGCTCAACGGCAGCGACCTGTTCCCGTTCCGGGTGAACAGCTGGCCGTCCAGTGACCCGCTGGTCACCTCGCTCGGCGGCACCATGCTCGACCTCGACGCCAACGGCAACCGCGTGCGGCCCGACGTCGTGTGGAACGACGGCTTCGGCGCCGGCGGCGGTGGCCAGTCGATCTTCTTCAACCGGCCGAACTTCCAGAACAAGGTGCGCAACGTGACCGGCAGCCACCGCGGCACCCCGGACATCTCCATGTCCGCCGCCGTCGACGGTGCCGTGATCACCTTCGAGTCGTTCAACCCGAACCGGGTCGGCTTCGGCCTGGTCGGCGGCACCAGTGAGGCCAGCCCCGAGTTCGCCGGCATCGTCGCGATGTCCGACCAGCTCGCCAGGCACGACCTGGGCAACCTGAACGACCGCATCTACAAGCTGGCCCGCGACCACACCAGCTTCTCCGGCATCGTGGACGTGACGGTGGGCAACAACTCCTTCGGCCCGTTCACCAACAGCGACGGCACCACCCACACCGTGGTGGGCTTCGACGCGGGCCCAGGCTACGACCTGGCCAGCGGCGTCGGCACCATCGACGCGGCCCGCTTCGTTCCCGCGCTCGCCTCCAACCGTCACTGATCCCGACCACGACCGAGCCGGCACCCCTCCTCGGGGTGCCGGCTCCGTTGTGGACAGACGCCGTCGGTCAGTGGAAGGTGTGT
>DATEPR010000295.1:0-2085 GCA_035273045.1 Pseudonocardiaceae bacterium
CATGCCCCAGCCCGGCTTCTTCGCGATCACCCCGAAGCACCGGCTGGGCAGCGTCTCCTTGACCAGGTCCATCGTCAACTGCCGGTAGCGGGGCTCGAAGATGTGCAGTGGCAGCGATGTTCCCGGCAGCAGCACAGCCGCGAGCGGGAACAACGGGATCGTCTCTGCCACGCGTCTCACGTTACGTCGTCCGACGACACGACGCGCGGTGATCAGCCGGATCGAGCACGTGGCGGACGCAGCACCGCGAACGGGTCCGTCACCTGCATCCCGTGCTCGGTGAACCTGAACTGAGCAGCGGGTCTGCCGCCCGACGGGCCGGGCGCCGCCGTGGCTCCGGTCGGCGCCAGCAGGCCACGGCGGGCCAGCACGCGTTGCAGGTTCGTCGCCGACACGCGGTAACCCAGCGCCGCCGAGTAGATCTCCCGCAGCTCGGACACGGTGAACTCGGGCGGCGCCAGCGCGAAGCCCAGGTTCGTGTAGGACAGCTTGGACCGCAACCGGTCCCTGGCCCGCAGCACGATCGCGCCGTGGTCGAACGCCGTGTCCGGCAGCGCGTCCACCGGATGCCAGCCGGTGTCGTCCGGCACCTCCGGATCCAGGTCGGCGGGCACCAGACCCAGGAACGCGGTGGCGATCACGCGCGGCCCCGGCACCCGGTCCGGCGCACTGAACACGGCGAGCTGCTCGACGTGGGCCAGCTGCCGCACGTCGACCTTTTCCGCCAGCTGACGCCGGATCGACGTCTCCACGTCCTCGGTCGCACCCAGCCTCCCGCCGGGCAACGCCCACTGCCCGGCCGCCGGTTCCTTCGCGCGCTGCCACAGCAGGACCCGCAGTGACTTCGCTCGCACCTGGAGGACCGCGGCCAGGACTTCGTGTCCCTGCTGACTCACCCGGCTGATACTATCGACCGAGGTTTTCAACCGAAAGTCGAAAACTGTCGAGACGGGAGTTCCGCATGACCGCGACGATCGAACGAGGCGGCGACGGCGCCTACACCGGGGTCGCCCCCGACGCGACCTGGGCCGACGAGGTCCGGGCGCTGGCCGCCGATCGGGACGCGGTGATCCTCGCGCACAACTACCAGCTGCCGGAGATCCAGGACATCGCCGACCACACCGGCGACTCGCTGGCGCTGTCCCGCATCGCGGCCGAGTCCACGGCCACCACGATCGTCTTCTGCGGCGTCCACTTCATGGCCGAGACCGCCAAGATCCTCGCGCCCGACCGCACGGTGCTCATCCCGGACGCGCGGGCCGGCTGCTCGCTGGCCGACTCGATCACCGGGCCGCAGCTGCGGGCCTGGAAGGCCGACCACCCCGGCGCCGTCGTGGTGTCCTATGTGAACACGACGGCAGAGGTCAAGGCGGAGACCGACATCTGCTGCACGTCGTCCAACGCGGTGGACGTCGTCGCGTCCATCCCGGCCGACACCGAGGTGCTGTTCTGCCCCGACCAGTTCCTCGGCGCGCACGTGCGCCGCGAGACCGGCAGGCGGAACCTGCACGTCTGGGCAGGCGAATGCCACGTGCACGCCGGCATCAACGGCGCGGAACTCGCCGCGCGCGCCACCGCCCGCCCGGACGCGGAACTGTTCGTGCACCCCGAATGCGGCTGCGCCACGTCCGCGCTCTACCTGGCAGGCGAGGGCGCCGTGCCCGCCGACCGGGTGCGCATCCTGTCCACCGGCGGCATGCTCGACGAGGCCAGGCGGACCACCGCCGGCAGCGTCCTGGTCGCCACCGAGATCGGCATGCTGCACCAGCTGCGCCGGGCCGCGCCGGACGTGGACTTCCAGCCGGTCAACGACCGCGCGTCCTGCCACTACATGAAGATGATCACCCCGGCCGCCCTGCTGCGCTGCCTGCGCGACGGTGCCGACGAGGTGCACGTCGACGCCGACGTCGCCGCCCGCGCGAGGGGCGCCGTGCAGCGCATGATCGAGATCGGCCGCCCTGGCGGTGCGGAATGACCGCGCACGCATGGGCCGCCGACGCCGACCTGGTCGTCGTCGGCGCGGGCGTGGCCGGACTGAGCGCGGCACTGGCCGCCCGCGACGCCGGGTTACGCGTGCTGCTGGTC
>DATEPR010000296.1:0-8561 GCA_035273045.1 Pseudonocardiaceae bacterium
AGCACCTCCTGCGCCTCGGCATGCGCTTCCGGGTCGCTACGGAAGCCGGTGCCGGCGAGCAGCACGTCACCGGTCCACACGAGGTCGCCTTCGGCCTCGTTGACGCATTCCGGCATCACGACGTCGCGGAAGCCCGCGTTCAGGAACCAGCGGCGGTACAGCTCCGACTCGGCGGCCCGCTCGCGGGCGCGGAACCGGGAACCGAGCACGCGGCCCTCGATCACGGTGCCCGAGTTGGCCGCGAACACCATGTCGGGCAGGCCGGGTGCCGGGTCGATGAGGTCGACCCGGTGGCCCAGCCACTCGTAGGTCTGCTTCAGCGCCGTCCACTCGGCCAGCGCGCGGGCGGGGCTGACCGGCCGGTTCGGATCCATCCACGGGTTGATCGAGTACTCGACGGCGAAATGCGTCGGCGGGCACATCAGGTACCTGCGGTGGGTCGGCACCCTCGGCTCGGCCCGCAGAGCGGCGCGCGGACCGGGCACCACCACGTGGTCGGTCGTCATCTCGTCCCGTCCCCCTCGTCAGCGGTCACAGCAGGGCGGACGCCTCGGCCAGCACCCCACGCAGGATCTGCTCGATCTCGGCGAACTCGGCGGGGCCGGCGATCAGCGGTGGCGCCACCTGGATGGCGGGTTCGCCCCGTTCGTCGATCCGGCAGTACAGCCCGGCCTCCCACAGGGCGCGGGGCAGGAAGCCACGCACCAGCCGCTGCCGGTCGGCGGCGTCCAGTGTCTGCTTGGTTGCCTTGTCCTTCACCAGTTCGACGGCGAACAGGTAGCCCTCGCCACGCACGTCGCCGACGATGGGCAGGTCGAGCAGCCGCTCCAGGGCGGCGCGCAACTCGGGCGAGTGGGCGCGTACCCGGTCGCCGAGCCGTTCCCGCTCGATGATGTCCAGGTTCGCCGACGCCACCGCGGCCGACACGGGGTGCCCGCCGAACGTGTAGCCGTGCAGGAACGCCTCGTCGCCGGTGCGGAACGGCTCGAACACCCGGTCGCTGGCGATCATGGCGCCGATCGGGGCGTACCCGGACGACAGTGCCTTGGCACAGGTGATGATGTCCGGAACGTAACCGAAGTCGTCGCACGCGAACATCGACCCGATGCGGCCGAACGCGCAGATCACCTCGTCGGACACCAGCAGCACGTCGTGCGTGTCGCAGATCTCCCGCAGCCGTTCGAAGTAGCCGGGTGGCGGCGGGAAGCAGCCGCCGCCGGTCTGCACGGGCTCCACGACCACGGCGGCGACGGTCTCCGGGCCTTCGGCGAGGATGACCTCCTCCACCCGGTCGGCTGCCCACCGGCCGAACGTCTTGCCCTCCAGGTTGTCCGGGGCGCGGTAGGCGTTGGTGTTGGGCACCTTGAACGCGCCGGGCGCGAGCGGTTCGAAGGGCGTCCGCATGTACGGCACGCCGGTGACGGCGAGGGTGCCCTGCGGGGTGCCGTGGTAGGCGGTCATCCGGCTGACCATCTTGTGCTTGCCCGGATTGCCGGCCAGCTTGTGGTACTGCTTGGCCAGTTTCAGGGCGCTGTCCACGGCGTCGCCGCCGCCGAGGGTGAAGAACACCCGGTTGAGGTCGCCGGGCGCGTGGTGGGCGAGCCGTTCGGCGAGGTCGATGGCGGCCGGGTGGGCGTAGGACCAGAGCGGGAAGTACGCCAGTTCCGCTGCCTGCCGGGTGGCGATCTCGACGAGTTCCCGGCGCCCGTGTCCTACTTGGACGACGAACAGCCCGGAAATGCCGTCGAGGTAAGGCTTGCCGGCGTCGTCGTAGACCCGGCAGCCGTCACCGCGCACGATGATCGGCACCTGGGAGCCGTCCGCGAACAGGCCATGGCGGGTGAAGTGCAGCCACAGGTGGTCGCGGGCGGCGTCCGCGCGAGGGGTGCCCAGCGGGGTGGTCATCGTCAGGACCAGAAGATGATCGAGCCGTCGGGCAGGCGGCCGATGAACGACGCGGCCGAGATGCGGCGGCCGGCGCCCGAGGTGGGGTTGACCGCGTGCGCGTTGCGCGAGCTGAAGATGACCAGTTCGCCCTTGCGCGGGTCGATCTGCCGGTGCTCGTACTGCTGCACGGACTCCGGGTCGTAGAAGCCGAAGGCGCCCTTGGCGAACTTCTCGATGTCCGGCGCGGATGCCCGGCGCCAGACGGAGGTCTCGCCGCCCTCCTCGGTGAGGTCGTAGTAGATGTTCCACGCCAACTGGCCGTCGACGTTCGCCACCTGCCAGCCGGGCTGGTCGTGCTGCGCCCAGTCGCAGTGCACCCGGATGCCGCCGACGGTGATCCGCACGACGCCGGCGAAGTAGTCGCCGTAGGCGTCCTCGGCGGCCGTCTTCACCGTGCCCGGCCACCTGTCGGCGACGTGGTCCATCATGTACGGGATCGGGTCGCCGGCGGTGGCGAACAGCCGTTGCCGTGTCTCGGTCGCCGCGGCGGCCAGGCGGAAGTAGCCTGGCTGGTCGTGCCGGTGGTCGTAGCAGGTGACACCGATGCGGCCCAGTGGCGGGTCCAGGGTCTCGTAGTAGTCGAAGCCGTTGACGGCGACCGCCTCGGACAGGGCCTGGCACGCCTGCGGTGACACGAAGTCCGGGATCCGCGCGGCGGCGATCTCGTTGTCGAACAGGCCGTTGAGAACGTCCTCGGACAGCTCATCCACCTGCACGACGTCCCATGACGAACTCATAGTGCTTTACCTCCATCGGTGTGCGGTGACCACATGAACAATGATGGCAGTCGGCTTCCCACCTGGCTTCTCCTTGCCTGTTGTCCGTATCGTCCATCCACAGTGGTCCAATGGTTCACCAGCGCGTCACCAGCCGGGTTCGAGTGGCGGGTGGCACGGTGTCAGCCATGCGTATCGGCTGGACGGCAGAGCAGACGGCACGGCGGGAGAAGTTCCGCCGGTTCGGCCGGGACGTGGTGGCTCCCGGGTCGGCGGAACGGGACCGGGGCGGCGTGTTCGAGCCCGCCGTGTGGAAGGCGCTGGCGGCCGAGGGGTTCTGGGGTGCGCACGTGCCGGTCGCCGACGGCGGCGAGGGTGGGTCGCTGTGGGATTTCCTCGCCGCGCTGGAAGGCCTGGCGCACGGCGCCGACGACGCCGGCTTCGTGCTGTCCGTCGTGGCGCACGCCGGACTGATCCAGGTGCTGCTCGACCACGGCACGGCGACGCAGCGGGAACGGGTGGTCCCCGCGTTGCTCACCGGTGCCGTGGGCGCGACCGCGGTGACCGAGCGGACCGGTGGCTCGCACCTGTCGTCGGTCCGCACCCGGGCCACGGTGGCGGGTGCCGGCCGGTGGCTGCTCAGTGGCGAGAAGTGCCACATCACCAACGCGCCGGCCGCCGACCACTTCCTGCTCGTCGGCCGGCTCGACGGCGTCGGCGACCGGGACATCACGCTGTTCCTGGTCGACCGCGACCGGGCCGGCGTGAGCACCGGCGAACCGGAGGACCTGCTCGGCCAGCGGACCAGCCCGACCGGCGCCATCCACCTCGACCAGGTCGAGATCGGTCCGGACGACATCGTGGGCGCGCCCGGCAACGGACTGCGGACGCTGCACACGTTCCTGGCGCTGGACCGGCTGATGTACGGCATCGCGGTGGCGGCGCAGTTGGAGTCGGTGCTGCCGAGGGTGGTCGAGCACGTGACGACGCGGCAGGCGTTCGGCACGGAGTTGGGCAACCACGAGTTCATCCAGGACAAGGTCGTCACCGTGCGGACGGCGATCGAGTCGTCCCGCCACCTGGCGTACGCCGCGGCCGACGCCCTGGTTCGCGGGGCGGACGACGCCAGTGCGCTCGCGTCGTGCGCGAAGCTCGCCGCGTCCGAAGGGGTGGTGGCGGCCGCGATCGAGCTCGTGCAGACGTTCGGTCATCTCGGCTACGTCCGCTCGTTCGGCGTCGAACGCCTGCTGCGAGACGCGGTGGCGATCCGGATCGCCGGCGGCACCACGGAGATGCAGAAGAAGAACATCTACAACGACGTGATCCGCCGCTACGCCTGACCTCAACTGGCCCGTGCGGCACCGCATTCGTGGTGCGCGAGCGATCCGGCGATCAGCGACCGGACGGCCGGATCCTCGCGCATCACGAAGAAGTGGTCGCCGGGCACCTCGTGCAGGTGCACGCAACCGGTGGTGTAGTCGGCCCAGCCGGGCATCGACTCGGCCGACGTGAGGGCGTCCTGCCCGGCGTACAGCACGACGAGCCGGCTGGCCACCGGTGGCGGGCTGGGCCGGTAGCCGGCCGCCAGGCGAAGGTCGGCCCGCAGCACCGGCAGGAACGTCCGGTACGTCAACGGTCCCGCCGCCCGCGGTGACGCGCCGCCCAGTGCCACCACGGCGTCGAACAGTTCCCGGTCGGACGCGCCCTCGTCGTGCAGGGCGGTCCGTTCCGGCGGGCGGTGCGGCGGGTTGCGGGCGACGACCACCAGCACGGCCGGTGGCCTGGCCCGCAGCCGGTGGGCGATCTCGTACGCCAGCACCGCGCCCAGGCTGTGTCCCAGCAGGGCGTACTCGCCCCCGCCGGCGACGGCCCTCGCCAGCCGGCCGGCCAGGTCGGTCGTTGCCTCGTCCCAGGACCGGTACGGCTGTTCCTGCCAGCGGGCGCCCCTGCCGGGCAGCTCCAGCGGCACGGTGTCCGCGACGCCGCTCAGCGCGGCGGCCAGCGCACGGCCGGAACCCCCGGCGGGCGGCAGGCAGAACAGCCGCATCACTTGTGTCCCAACTCGCTGGCCGGCAACACCCGGATGCGGCTGGGCCGCTCGACGGGCAACAGTTGGCGCAGCAGTGCCCGCCGGGTGTCCGGCGCGGTGTCCGGATCGGTCAGGTACAGGTCCAGTTCGAACACGGTCTCACCGTCCGCGTCCACGTATGGCCGGGTCACCGAGTTGACCACGCCGGGGACGGTGTTGGCGATGCGCCGCACGGACGGCAGCGACACCTTGGAGCCCCTGCTGGTCAGGAACTCGGTCCGCCTGCCGTGGCAGTACAGGTAGCCGTCGTCGTCGATCGAGAACAGGTCACCGGTGGCGATCTGGCGTTCACCGGTGAAACCCTTGCCGTCACCGGCATCCGCCACGCCGACCCGGTGGCGCATCACGGTGTCCGACCGCACGAGCAGTTCGCCGACACCGTCGGAGTCGACGTCGCGCAGGCTCACCTCGGTGCCGATCAGCGGCTGGCCGACGGACGACAGCCTGCGGACGGGCTCCAAGTGGGCGGCCAGGGTGCTCACCCTGGGACCGGCCTCGGTCAGGCCGTACGTCAGGTACACCTCAAGGGCGGGCGCGCGGTCCAGCAGGGCCTCCGTCATCGACGGGTCCATGGCGGCGCCGCCGACGGTCAGCGCGCGCAACGCCTCCGGCGGCTTCCAGTCGCCGGCGATGAGCTGGCGCACCATGAACGGGGTCAGCGACGAGCTGGTCACCTGGTGTTCCAGGAGGGTCGCGCTGTACGCGGGCACGGTGAACGGCGGGCCGGTGATCACCAGCCGGGCGCCCGCGGTGAGACCGGCCAGCGCCTGCGCCACCAGGGCGTAGGAGTAGTTCAGCGGCAACGTCACCAGGACGCTGTCGTAGGCGCGCAGGCCCACGGCGAGCGCGTGCCGCCTGCCGTTGCGCAGCAGCGCGGACAGCCGGTGGCAGCATCCGCTGGACACCCCGGACGTGCCCGAGGTGAGGATGATGACGTCACCGGGTTCGTGGTACCGCGGCTGCACGCCGGCGAGCCGGACGAGGACCGCCGAACCGATGTGCCGCCGCTCGGTGTGGTCCAGGGTGCTGGCGCCGTGCTGGGTCAGCAGCAGTCCCGCGCCGATCTTCTCGGCCACCTCCCGGATCCGGGAGACGGGTGTGTTCGGGGCCAACAGCGCCGGTACGCCGCCGGCGAACAGGACCGCGAAGAAGTAGGTCAGCAGCGGTACCCCGTTGGCCGCGCGGACCAGGACCACCTCACCCGGACGCGGTCGTAGTTCCGCCAACCGGTCGACGACGGCGTCGAGGGACGGTGGTGGCACGTGCGCCGGTTCGAGGTCCAGCGCGTCGGACAGGTACGCCGTCACATCGGCCCTGGTCACCGGTAGGCCGAATACTGCCATCTCTACCCCCGCTCGTGGCGGTGGGTACGCCGACCGGGCCGCAGCCCGGTCGAGGTACCCACCGACCAGCCGAATCAGAACGCCGCCATGCCGACCTGGTTGAACTGCCCACCGTCGGGCACCGAAGGCACGTTGAACACGTCGTACTTCTTGACCAGGACCAGCGTGCCGTTCGGGACGGTCCGGAAGGCGTACAGCGAACCGGTCTCCGAGTTGTCCACGTACAGGAACCTGCTGTCCCTGGACAACGCCACGTCCGTCTCACCCTCGGGCATCCCGCCCTGGGCGATGGTCTCGCCGTCCGGTGCGGTGGCCTGCACGTGCAGCTGGCTCAGCTGCCCGTTCGGGCCGAGCGCGAACGACGACACCGTGCCCTCGAACCCGCTGACGTAGGCGATCTGCGGGCCGCCGGAGTTCTTCGCGGTGATCGCGATCCAGCACGGGTCGGTGGTGTGCGTCCGCACGGCCGGGCCGTTCGCGGTCAACGCGAGGTTGTTGCCGTCCCAGCTGTAGGCGTTCGTCTGCCCGCCGAGCGTGTCGACGAAACCGCCGTTCTGCTCGGACACGACGACCGTGTGGTCGTCGGCCCAGGTGAAGCCGAACGGGCCGTTGCCGGTGGGCGTCACCGGGGTCGGGTCACCGGTCGTGCCGTCCGCGCGGAGCGGGAAGACCTCGAAGTTGCCCTTGGGGAAACCGGCGGCGGGCTTGCCGGCGTCGCGCTGCGAGACGATCACAGCGGACCCGTCGGGGCTGATCGAGACCTGGGCACAGCCGGAGTAGGCGATGTTGCTCAGCAGCCGGTTGGAGCCGACGATCTGGGTCAGGTGGCCCTGTCGGTCCACCCGGAAGCCGTCGATCGTGGGCAACTGGCCCGTCGTGCAGTTCTCCGTCGCGCCGACCGGCTGCAAACCGTTGTACAGGAACAGCCGGTTCTCGAACTCGCCGCTGTTGAGCACGTACAGGATCCCGTCGTGCACGGCGAGGCTGACCGGCTTCTGGCCGCCCGAGGAGACCTGGTCGACCAGTTTCAGGCTCCGCTTCTCGATCCGGAAGACCGAGATGCTGCCGCTGCCGGCGTTGACCGTGAACACGAACTCCGGAGTGATGTTCGGGTTCTCCGGGTCGATCGCGCCCTCCGGGTTGCCCACCAGCATGCTGTTCGAGCTGTCCTCGAAGCTGCCGCTGCCGGTGCCGCCCGTCGGGTAGGTGCCGACCCTGGTCAGGGTGCCGTCCGACGCCCGCACGAACGCCGCGACCTCGTTGCCGGACGTGGCGTTGGAGGCGTAGAACACGCCGCCCTGCCGCAGGTCCGGTCCGGAGTTGCTGAGCGTCGCCGCCGCCGCGACCGGGGTCGCGGACGGGCGGGTGAAGAAGATGCCGGCGGCGATGCCCACCAGCACCACGGCCGCGGTCACGGTGACGGTCACGGCCGTGCGGCGCCGGCGCTGTCCCCTGGGCACCGGCGGAACGTTGGCCCAGCGGGGCTCACTGGGCGGACCGGGTGGGTTGGGTGTGCTGGACTGGCCGCCCACCGGCGTCGGTGGCGGTGGCGGCTGATAGGTGGGGATTCCATCGGCCGCCGGACCCGAGCCCGGGTCCTGTGGCGCCTGCGGATGATTATCGTCGTTCATCCTGTACTCCTGGATAGTCGGAACAACCCCTGGCCACGGGGACCGAGCTGTTTCTCACCACTGCCGCCTCTCCTCACGCCGCCGCACGGCCGGCGTGGGGCGGTGGCAGCTGCTTCAGGGCGGCGCGGCGCACCTTGCCGCTCGCCGTCTTCGGAAGGCTGGGCACGAACCGCACCCGCCTCGGGTAGACGTGCGCCGCCAGGCGGGTCTTCACCAGTTGGCGCAACGTCGTGGCCAGTTCGTCGTCGGCGACCACACCGGGACGCGGCACGACGTACGCCACCACGACCTCGCCGCGCAGGTCGTCCGGTTCGGCGACGACGGCGACCTCGGCGACGGCCTCGTGACCGTCCAGGACGCTCTCGATCTCGAACGGGCCGATGCGGTAGCCGGCCATCAGGATGAGATCGTCGTCCCGGGCGCCGAACGTGAAGTAGCCGTCGGCGTCGCGGCTGCCGACGTCACCGGTGTAGTACCAGCGGCCGTCGGCGCTGAACCGGGTGGCGTTGCGCTCGGGGGCGTTCAGGTAGCCGGTGAACGTCATCAGCGGGCTGTGCCGGGTGTCGATCGCGATCCTGCCGAGCTCGCCCGCGGGCGCGATTTCATCCACATCGGACTTCAGCACCTCGACGGCGAAGCCGGGCATGTTCCGGCCCATCGAGCCGGGCCGCAGTTCGCAGATCAGGTCGGGATGCCACGGGTTGCCGGTGATCACGCCCATCTCGGTCTGGCCGTACTGGTCCCGGATGGGTGCGCCCAGCGTGTCCTTGGCCCAGGCGATGACGTCGACGGACAGCGGTTCGCCGGCGGACGAGCAGTGGCGCAGCTTCAGGCC
>DATEPR010000297.1:0-7132 GCA_035273045.1 Pseudonocardiaceae bacterium
GTCGTGGGCGGCGCCGCCTTGCCGGTCGCCGCCGCCGTGCGGTGGCCGGGCGTGGAGCACGCCGCCGCCGTCGCCGCCATACCGGCCGCGACCAGGAACGATCTCCGGTTGACCACCATGTCCGACCCTCCCCGACCAGCACACCCCTCGCACGCTGAGGACGTGCGAGGGGTGGTCGGGGTTGGCCGTCAGGCCACGTTCAGCGAGGTGTCGTCCACGACGAACGACGTCTGCTGCTCGAAGTCCTCACTGCCGGTGAACTTCAGCGTGACCGTCTGGCCGGCGAAGGCGGCCAGGTTGAACGTGTGCTGGGCGAACCCGGTGACCGCGTTCTCGTTGCTGAACGTGGCCAGAGTGGACAGCACCGTGCCGGCCGGGTTGAGCACCTGCACCTTCAGCGTGTCGAACGCCGATGTCGCCGGTTCGGCCGTGTCGACGTGCAGCCAGAAGCCGAACGTCGCCGTGGTGCAGCCCGCCGGGACGGTGACCGTCTGGGCCAGCGTGTCGGTGTGGGTCGTGCCGTAGCCGTCCAGCCAGGCCACGAACGAGCCGGTCCGGGCCGGTTCCTTGACGCCGCTGAAGATCACGCTGGGCGACGCCGACCACGGGGCGGCCGTCCCGGTCTCGAAGCCCGGATTGCCCAGCAGCTGGGCCGCGGCGCAGCCGGCACCCGGGTTGGTCACCGTCCACGTGAACGTCGCGGTGCCCGCCGTGCCGCCGGTGTCGGTCGCGGTGACCGTCACCGTGCTGGCGCCCGCCGTCGTCGGCGTGCCGGAGATGACGCCGGTGGTGGCGTTGATGGCCAGGCCGGCGGGCAGGCCGGTGGCGTGGTAGGTCAACGTGCCGCCGGCCGAGTCGGACGCGCTGATCGGCAGCGACACCGCCGTGCCCACGGTCGAACTCTGGTTGCCCGGATTGGTCACCGTGACGCCGGACGCGGCACCGCTGCCCTGGGCCAGCCACTGGGTGGCGTTCAGGCCCAGCGCGGCGTCGTCGGTGGTCGGGTCGGTCCAGCCGTTGAACAGGGTGTTGCCCGCCTGGCCGGTGCCGTCGTCGATGGTGGAGCTGTCGTCCCAGAACGCCACCCGGCCGGTGCCGAACGTGCTGGTGACGAACGTGGCGTTGGTGTTGCCCGGGGTCGCCGTGCTCAGGAACAGCAGGCCGGCCACGTTCGGGTTGTCGGCCGGTTTGAGGGTGAACGTGGTGCCGTCGGCGATCAGGCTGTGGTGCACCACGCCGAACGGGCCGTTCAGCACCGGGTTGGCCGGCGCGTTGACGGCCACCGGGTGGTCGCTGGCGACGTCCTTGAGGTCGACCGAGAAACCGAACGGGTCGGTGGAGTCGACGCTGTTGTCGGTCATCAGGTCGTTGGCGACGTCCACCGCGTCGGCGCCGTCGTTGTTGCGGTCGGCGCCGGTGTGGTCGGTGATGAAGAACAGGCCGCCGCCACCCCGCACGAACGTCATCACCGCGGTCTTCTCGGCCGCGGCGAGCAGCACGTTCGGTTCGGGCAGCACCAGGACGTCGAAGTTGGACAGGTCGAGCGCGTTCGCGGTGCCGAACGTGATGGAGTCGCCCGGCGGCAGCGTTTCCAACTGGTACTGGCCGGTCCGCTGCAGCGCGACACCCCAGGACGACAGTGCCCCGGTCCAGTCGGTGTCCTGCTGCGGTGCGGCGTTCTGCCTGGTCGGGTCCGGCATGCTGGTGCTGATGATCCAGTCGGCGTTGCCGGCCGTCTCCGCCTTGGTGTCGTCGAAGAGGACCCGGTGCACGCCGGTCGCGTGCGGCGTCACCGTGGGCGCCGCGCCGGCCGGCGGCGCGGCGACCGCACCGCCCAGCACCAGCGCGCCGCAGGCGACGAACGCGGTTGTCCGCAAACGCATCTGTCCCTCCCGGTGTCTGATCAAGACGCAGTCCAGACTGACCGGGAATCAGCGGGCGGCCAAGCGTAAAAAGGCCGAACAATTCGTTAACAATTGACCTGCGATCAACCGTTGCCAGTTTTCGTGGTGATCGGCAGGCGTAACGCGGCCGGCGCGCTCGACGGCACCGCCGGCCGTTGCGGCGCAACCGGTGTGATCCGCCGGTACGCCGAGCCCTGGACCGGTCGGGGGTCTCGCTCGCCCTTGTTCGGCCACAGCGCGAAAGCACGCTCGGCCTGTGCGGCAATGGTCAACGCCGGATTCACGCCTAGATTCGCCGAAATGGCGGAACCGTCCACCACGGAAATGCCGGGATAATTGTGGACCCGGTGATACGGGTCGATCACGCCGTGCTCGGCGTCCAGCCCGATAGCGCAGCCGCCGATGAAGTGCGCGGTGAGCGGAATGTTCGCCAGTTCGCCCCACGTGCCGCCGGCGACGCCGCCGATGTGTTCCGCCGTCCGCTGGTTGGCCTCGTGCCCGGCCGGGATGAACGCCGGGTTCGGCTCACCGTGGCCCTGCCGGGACGTGTACCGGCGGCGGCCGAACAGCCCCGGCTTGGTGTAGGTGGTGATCGAGTTGTCCAGGCTCTGCATCACCAGCAGGATCACGGTTCGCTCGCTCCACCGGTACACCGACAGCAGGCCGGCGGTGAGCAGCGGGTGGGTCACCATGAACCGCAGCGCCTGCCGCCACCTCGGCACCGGCGAGGAGCCGTCCGTGGCGACCGTCTGCAACAGGCCCATCGCGTTGCTGCCCCGGCCGTAGCGGACCGGTTCGATGTGCGTCGACTCGTCCGGGTGGATCGACGACGTGATCGCCACGCCCCGGCTGAAGTCCCGGTCCGGGTCGACCCTGGTCCGGCCGGCGCCGATGATGGCCTCCGAGTTGGTCCTGGTCAGCTCACCCAGCCGGGGCGACAGGTGCGGCAGCACACCGGTGTCCCGCATGGCGTGCAGCAGGTGCTGGGTGCCCCAGGTGCCGGCGGCCAGCACGACGTGCGCCGCGGTGAGCCGGGCGCGCTGGCGCCGGCCGGTGCGCCGCAGGTCGACGGTGTACGTGCCGTCGTCGCGTGGCCGCACCGCGGTGACCGTGGTCAGCGGCAACACCTTCGCGCCGGCCCGTTCCGCCAGGTACAGGTAGTTCTTCACCAGCGTGTTCTTGGCGCCCACCCGGCAGCCGGTCATGCAGGCGCCGCATTCCGTGCAGCCGGTGCGTTCCGGCCCGGCGCCACCGAAGAACGGGTCCGGTGCCCGCCGGCCGGGTTCGCCGAAGAACACGCCCACCGGTGTCGGGTGGTAGGTGTCCTCGATGCCCATGTCCCTGGCGACGGACCGCATCACCTCGTCGGCCGGTGTCGTCGACGGGTTGGTGACCACGCCCAGCATGGCGCTCGCCTGGTCGTAGTAGGGCGCCAGTTCGGCCGCCCAGTCGGTGATGTGCGCCCACTGCCGGTCGGCGTAGAAGCCCTTCAGCGGCCGGTACAGCGTGTTGGCGTAGTTCAGCGAGCCGCCGCCGACCCCGGCACCGGCCAGCACGACGACGTTGTTCAACAGGTGGATGCGCTGGATGCCGTAGCAGCCGATGGCCGGCGCCCACAGGTAGCGGCGCAGGTCCCACGAGGTGCGGGCGAACTCGTCGTCGGCGAACCGGCGGCCGGCTTCGACGACGGCGACGCGGTAGCCCTTCTCGGTCAGCCGGAGCGCGGCGACGCTGCCGCCAAAACCGGAGCCGACCACCACCACGTCGTAGTCAGTCATGGCCAGCACACTACCGACCAGTAGTAACTTCTGTCAGGCCCGAACGGTGAGCCCGACCCGCTGGAACTCCTTCAGGTCCGAGTAACCGGTCTTGGCCATCGACCGCCGCAGCGCGCCGAACAGGTTCACCCGGCCGGCCGCGTCACTGGACGGGCCGAACAGCAGCGTCCGCAGGTCCACCCGCTGGTCGGCGGGACACGCCCGCACGATGCTGCGCGGCAGCGACGGGTGCGCGGCGGCCGTCGTCCAGTACATGCCACGGCCCGGGCTCTCCCGCGCCACCGACAGCGGTTCGCCGACCATCACCGCGTCCGCGCCGCACGCGACCGACTTGGCCAGGTCGCCGCTGCACCGCGCGCCGCCGTCGGCGATCACGTGCACGTACCGGCCGCCGGTCTCGTCCAGGTAGTCGCGGCGGGCCGCGGCGGCGTCCACGATCGCGGTGGCCATCGGCACCCCGATGCCCAGCACGGTGTCCGTGCCGGTCACGCCCTCGCTGTGGCCGTACCCGACCAGCACCCCGGCGGCACCGGTGCGCATCAGGTGCATCGCCGTGCGGTAGTCGGCCACCCCGCCGGCGATCACCGGCACGTCCAGCTCGGCGATGAACCGCTTGAGGTTCAACGGTTCCTCGTCCTCCGTGGTCACGTGCTCCGCGGACACGATGGTGCCCTGTACGACCAGGATCTCCACCCCGGCGGCGAGCAGGTCGGGCGTCAGCTCGGCGGCCCGCTGCGGGCTGACCCGCACCGCCACCGTCACGCCGGACTCCCGGACCCGCTTGATCGACTCGGCCAGCAGGTCCGGCTGGATCGGCACCGAGTGCAGTTCCTGCAACACCCGCACGGCGGCCGACGGGTCGCTTCCCTGGGCGGCCCCGGCCAGCCGGTCCAGCGCGTCGTCGACATTGGGGTGCCTGGCCCACAGGCCCTCCGCGTTCAGCACGGCCAGCCCGCCGAGCTGGCCGATCGCGACGGCGGAGTCCGGCGACACCACGGCGTCCGTGGGGTGCGTGACCAGCGGGATGTCGAACCGGTAGGCGTCGATCTGCCACGCCGTGGACACCACCTGGGACGAGCGGGTCCGCCGGGACGGCACGATCTCGATGTCGCGCAGCTCGTACGCCGGGCGCGCGGTCCGCCCCATCCCGATCTCGACGAGGTCGCGCACGGCGCCCCTTCCTGGTGTGGCCACGCGGTCAGCGGACGGTGTAGTTGGGGGCTTCGACGGTCATCGTGACGTCGTGCGGGTGGCTCTCCTTCAAGCCCGCAGCGGTGATCCGGACCAGCGACGCCTCCTGCAACTCCGGGATCGTGCCGGCGCCGACATACCCCATGCCCATCCGCAGGCCGCCGACCAACTGGTGCACGACCTGGGCCAGCGCCCCGCGGAACGGCACCCGGCCCTCGATGCCCTCCGGCACCAGCTTGTCCTCGGAGAGCACGTCGTCCTGCGAGTAGCGGTCGCGCGAGTAGGACTTGCCGTCGCCCCGCGACCGCATCGCGCCCAGCGAGCCCATGCCGCGGTAGGTCTTGAACTGCTTGCCGTTGACCAGGATCAGGTCGCCCGGCGACTCGGCCGTGCCGGACAGCAGGCTGCCCAGCATCACCGAACTCGCGCCGGCCGCGATCGCCTTCGCGATGTCGCCGGAGTGCTGGATGCCGCCGTCGCCGATCACCGGCACGCGGTGCGGCCGGCACGCCTGGTCGGCCTCGAAGATCGCGCTGATCTGCGGCACGCCCACCCCGGCCACCACCCGGGTGGTGCAGATGGAGCCCGGCCCGACGCCCACCTTCACCGCGTCCGCGCCGGCCTCGACCAGCGCCTGGGCACCGGCCCGCGTGGCCACGTTGCCGCCGATCACGTCCACCGTCTCGCCGAGCTCCCGCTTGAGCCGGGCCACCATGTCCACCACGTTGCGCGAGTGGCCGTGCGCGGTGTCCACGACGAGCACGTCCACGCCGGCGTCCACCAGGCTCATCGCGCGCTGGAACGCGTCCGGGCCGACGCCGACGGCGGCGCCGCACAGCAGCCGGCCGTCCGGATCCTTGGTGGCGTAGGGGTACTGCTCGGTCTTGACGAAGTCCTTCACGGTGATCAGGCCGCGCAGCTTGCCGGCGCCGTCCACCAGCGGCAGCTTCTCCACCTTGTGCCGGCGCAGCAGCCCGAGCGCGGCCTCGGCGGTGACGCCCACCTGCGCGGTGACCAGCGGCGCCTTGGTCATCACGTCACGGACCGGCCGGGTGTGGTCCATCTCGAAACGCATGTCCCGGTTGGTGATGATGCCCACCAGCGTGCCGTCCGGATCGGTCACCGGGACACCGGAGATGCGGAACCGGGCGCACAGCGCGTCCACCTCGGCCAACGTGTCGTCGGGCGAGCAGGTCACGGGATCGGTGACCATGCCGGCCTCGGACCGCTTCACCGTCTCCGCCTGGCGGGACTGCTCGTCGATCGACAGGTTGCGCTGGAGGATGCCGATGCCGCCCTGCCGGGCCATGGCGATCGCCATCCGCGCCTCGGTCACGGTGTCCATCGCCGCGGAGACCAGCGGCACCCGCAGCATGACGTTGCGGGACAGCCTGGTGCTCGTGTCGGCCTGGCTCGGGATGATGTCCGACTCGGCTGGTAGCAGCAGCACGTCGTCGAAGGTGAGGCCGAGCATGGCGAACTTGGTGGGCACCTGGGCGCCGGCGATCTCGGTCGCGGCGCCGGTTGCCGGGTCGAGCACCGTTCCAGTCATGGTGTGACGACAAGCCTTCCTGGCCGGGGAGGGCACCGGTGCGGTCGGCATCGGCGCAGGCAGCGTGGGTGATTCGAGTCGGTAGCCACTCCTTGCCCATGGTATCGAGTGTCAGACGGCCCGTGGCCGGGTACCGTGCCGGTTCGTGCCCCATGAAGCGTTGCCGCCGGACCCGTTCGCGAACGACCCGGACGACCCCACCCGGGAACTGCGGGACGGCGACGAGGAGGACCAAGAACAACCGATCACCGAGGCGGAGCGCGACGAACTGGTCGAGGACCTGGCCGATCTGGCCGTCTACCAGGCGCTGCTCGCGCCGCGTGGGGTGCGCGGCATCGTGGTCGACTGCGCCGACTGCGCGGAACCGCACTACCACGACTGGGCCCTGCTGCGGGCCAGCCTGGAACAGCTGCTCAACGACGGCCGGATGCGGCCGCACGAGCCGGCATTCGACCCGAACCCGCGCGACTACGTCACCTGGGAGTACTGCCGTGGTTTCGCTGACGGCGTAACGGCAACCGAGAGCGCCCGCTGACCCGTCGGTCCGCGGGCGCCCGCGGGTACGCCTCAGTTGGCGGCCGGCGTGCCGGTGTCGGTTCCGCCGGTGTCCGGTGTGGCCTGGTTGAGCACCGGCTGGTCCTGCGGCGCGTTGCCGGCCTGCGGCTGGTTCTGCGCCGGCGCGTCGCCCGCGGCGGTGCCGGTGCTGG